>DNMB01000175.1:0-4204 GCA_003489485.1 Chitinophagaceae bacterium
ATTTCAATTCGATAATATGTTAGCTGCTGGAGGCCTTACCCAGGATTTTCTATGTAGGGTCACCGGACTTTTAAGGGGCAACACATCAACTGCCAATCAGTCTTGGGCAGGAAGCACGCAACGCATCTTGTTTTGGCACAGGCTGCAGACAAAAAACATACAGGCGGGCTGGTTGGTAGAAAAAGACCCGGGAGAAACGATGTTTCGCAAGCAAAAGCCACTAGTCGATCACGCCGGCTTTCATTTTTTTTGGCGTGGAAACAGTACCGTTAGAACGATCGCTGTAGGAGATTTTACTGTCAACTTTGGGCAAGGGTTGATCCATTGGCAATCGATGGCTTTTGGCAAGTCGTCCGAAATGAGTTGGCTAAAAAGGCAAGGGCCGGTGCTTCGGGCACATCGCTCATCCGGAGAAGTTAATTTTCACAGGGGAGTGGCCACTGACCTTGTCTGGAAGCGGCTCTCCCTAACACTTTTTGTTTCGTTACGATCACTTTCGGGTAGTGTGCAATCCGACACGTTGGGTGTTGCCGAGGGCATTCGCTCCGTCAATACAAGCGGTTATCATCGTACTGCAGCAGAATCACTGGGAAGAAAAGTATTGAAGCAAACTACTGCAGGCATGCGATTATCGACCCGTGTACGATCGCTTTTTTTTTCTCTCAATGCGGTGGGCTACCGGTTTTCGTTGCCCTTAATTCGAGACCCTTCACCAAGAAATTTATTTGATATAAAGGGACGAAGTTGGTCAAATGCCAGCCTTGATTTTTCGTACACGCGAAAAAATGTGCACAGCTTTGGTGAGTGGGCCATCGACGCCAATGGGTCAAGCGCCTTAGTGGTGGGAGCAATGATCACACCCGCTACGAATATGGATCTTTTTTTGTTGGCGAGAAATATCAGTAAGTCGTATCGCGCATTGCAGGCGAACGCCTTTACTGAATCGACGCTGCCGGAAAATGAAAGGGGTTTGTATTTAGGTATCACCCTTCGCCCGCATCCGCAAATTCGAATCGATGCCTATGCCGATCAATATGTTTTTCCCTGGCTTCGCTACAGGGTCAATGCTCCTTCGGCAGGTAGCGATCAATTATTGCAATTTCATTACCGGCCGCAAAAAAGATCGGAGTTGCTTATTCGCTATCGGTCGGAACGAAAGTGGCAATCCGGTTGGTCTGATTTGGACAACTCGCCAAACCTGTTAGCGGGCATGTCTTCTCGGGTAGGATGGAGGAGCCAGCTCTCCTACCAGGTTTCCCGGTTCTGTAAGACCCGAACCAGGGTCGAGTGGGTAAGGATGCATCAAGGCCGAGGGGCTCAGCCTTCTTTGACTTCGCACAACTCGGAGCATGGCTTTTTGTACTATCTGGAGTTTCTGTTCAACAAAGTCCCTTTTTTCAGCGAACTATCTTTTCGCTGCCAGCATTTTGACACAAAAAGTTATGAATCAAGAATTTACGCTCTAACTCCCGATCTGCGCCCGGGCTTTGCGATCAGTGCATTTTATGGCCGGGGCACCCAGTTTTGGATTTTAATCGATAAGTCATTGAAAAACAAGTTATTAATAAATCTATGCTGGCAGGGAAACCTGACCGGACAGGGCCTTAAAAATCAGGACCTAAGGCTGCAATTACGCCTGAAACTCCAGTAATTAGAGGGGGTTAAAAAAAATCAACCAATTTAATTATATGTTAAAAAAAAGGTTATCTTGCCGCAGCTATTATAGACAGAGTTTTGTCTGAATAGCAATAACCTATTGCCGAAACTTTGGCCAATTTCAATTGGCTGTCAACGCATTTAAATTTTTAAAAATTAACGTCAACATGAGAAAAATCGCATCACTGTTCACGATGTTAATGCTCACTGCTGTGTTAGCATTTGGTCAGAACCGGACGATTACCGGTACCGTTGTCGATGAGAACGGAGCCGCTATTCCCGGTGCTACAGTTCAATTGAAAGGAACCCGTGAAGGAATCGCCGCCGACAACAGCGGAGTATTTCGACTTTTAGCCAAGACCGGCGATGTGCTGGTCGTTTCCGGCGTAGGGTTGGAGACCACCGAGTACAAAGTTGGTTCTGACAACGCCATTAAAGTTCAAGTCAAAAGAAACATCACTGCCTCTGCTGAGGTCGTTGTATCGAGCGGTTACGGTATCAGAAAAAATCTGCGCAACATCGCTACCAACGCACAGGTTGTTACTTCTGAGCAACTCAATGTAATCCGTCAAACCAACCTCAACAACGCACTTGCCGGTAAAGTTTCTGGTATACAGGTAAGAAGCCAGTCTTCTGCCAAACTCGGAAGCACTGGTAATATCCGTCTGCGTGGTGAATCAGGATTCGGTGGCGGACAAGGTATTCTTTACGTAGTTGACGGAACCATTCTTCCCAACCCCAACGACATCAACTTGGATGATATCGAGGACGTAACTGTATTACAGGGTCCAGCCGCCGCTGCGGTATTTGGTCCCCAGGGTGCGGGTGGTGCCATCGTAATGACACTCAAAAAAGCTAAGAAAGGTCAAAAAGGTATTGGCGTAGATGTAAACCTCGGTGTTCAAACAGACCATGTTTACGTTCTGCCCAATTATCAAAATTCATATGCTGGTGGTGCCAGCGGAGATCTGATCCGTTACACCTGGCAACCCGGTCATCCAGAATCTTGGAAGCGTCTGGATGGTAAATACTACCACGACTACTCTGATGATGCCAGCTGGGGTCCCCGTATGGTAGGACAGGAGTACATTCCCTGGTATTCTTGGTATGATGGTCATCGTTACGCTGGTACCACTGCCAAGTTGGTTCCTCAGCCTAACAATGCTCGTGAGTTTTACAACACCGGCCTTATGCTCAACAACAGCGTGAGCATCTCTAAGGCTACTGACAACACCAATATCAGAATGTCATTCGGTAACATCGATCAAAAAGGATTGATCCCTCAGTCTTCTTTAAAGAAGAACACCTTTAACATGATCGCTTCGGTAAATGTTACTCCCCGTTTGACTGCTTCAATTAACTTCAACTACGTTACTCAGATTGTAAAGGGTGAGTTCGATGACGGATATTCTAACCAAACTACCGGTTCGTTCAACCAGTGGTTCCATCGTAACCTAGACATGGGTATCATCAAAGAGTTGAAGGACCTTCGTACTCCCTCTGGTATCTGGGCTAGCTGGAATCACCTGAATCCAACTGCCTACGATCCTGCCAACACCCGTCAGTTCTATGCCGGTAACTACTGGTATAGCTTCTACAAGTGGTTCGATCTGGTTAATCCCGTTACCAATACCGATCGTTATTTCGGCGATATCGCTCTGGCTTATAAGTTCAACGACAATTTGAGCGTAAAAGCTACCTACCGTAAGCAGCACAACAATGTTTGGAGCGAGACCATGTATTCATCCGATCTCAACGAGAGCGGTACCCAAACCCAGGGTAACTGCCCTGAGTGTCGCGGGTTCTACGGCACTTCTACCTCTAACTCCAATCGTACCAACATGGAGTTGTTGATCAGCTACAACAAGCGTATTAAAGAATTTAATATCGGTATCAATGGTGGTACGGACATCTTGCGTCAGTTGCAAAAGGGTAACAGCGCCAGCACTGTCAATGGTCTAAACGTACCTAACTTGTTTACCATCGGTAATTCAAAAGACCAAGCCAGTGTTGGTAATAGCCGCAGCGACTATCGCTATAGCGCCCTTTACACTACGGGTAACGTCTCTTGGAGAAATTACCTGACAGCAGAATTTACCCTGCGTCAAGACTGGATGTCTGATCTTCCTCCTACCAAATCATTCATTCTTTCTAAATCAGCAGGTCTTTCTTTCGTGTTCAGCGATCTGCTTAAGTGGCAGCCGCTCAGCTTTGGTAAGTTCAGAGCTTCAATGGGTCAGGTGCCTACCGGTATCGGTGTGTATCGCTATCCCGGTTTTGCCTACGGCGTGGGTGCCAATCAATGGAACGGAAACTTCCTGATGGCTACTCCTGACCAGCTGGTCGATCCCAACATCAGCGGATCGGTTACACAGCAAAAAGAAATTGGAATCGATCTTCGTTTCTTAAAGAATCGTGTAGGACTCTCTGCTACCTACTGGACCGGAGACGACAGAAACTTCCCCACTACCATTCCTGTTAATGGTACCAGTGGTTTCAGCAGTATTCTCACTAATGCCGGTCTTATCACCAAGCGTGGTTACAATAT
>DNMB01000175.1:4595-6434 GCA_003489485.1 Chitinophagaceae bacterium
TTGGCTGAGAACAAAGTGGTATCGATCGCTCCCGGAACTACCCGTATCGCCATCGAGGGTATGTGGGGGTCAACCGGACCATACATGGTTCACCAAGAGGGTCGCGATTGGGGCCAGATCTTCGGAAACGGTATCAAGCGTATCAACGGGCAACCCGTGCTCGATGCCAACGGATTCTATGTTAACGATCCTAACGTATTTTACGGAAGCGCACTTCCCAAGCATACCGGAGGTTTCCAAACTCAACTTGAATACAAAGGTGTTGTCTTGAATGCCAACGCTGACTGGCAGATCGGTGGAAAGTTCTTCTCCCTGTCTAACATGTGGGGATCTTTCTCCGGACTTACCGCCAGAACAGCGGTGGTGAATGACAAATTCAACCCCATTCGTGATGCAGTTGCCGACGGCGGTGGTGTGCATGTATTTGGTGTGGATGCCAACGGAAACAAAGTAGACAGGTATGTAGACGCCCAGGAGTATTTCCACGGGTTGTATTACAACAGAACCTTTGATCCTTATGTCTACGATTTGACCTTTGTCAAATTGCGTGAGGTTTCACTGGGTTATACTCTGCCCATCAAGAAGTGGGGAATCGATTGGGCGCAGCGTGCCGTGCTATCACTGGTGGCTCGTAACCCTTTGCTGATCTATGCTAAAACTGATGACTTCGATCCTTCTGAGATCTCTAACATTAGTGGTGAGGCCGGAAACCTGCCCGGTACCAGAGGTCTTGGTGCTAACCTTAAAATCAGTTTCTAAACCGTATACAAGAACCTAACTTATAAATGAATCGAAATATGAGAAACTTCAGTATACAGCGGACCCTGGTTCTCCCTCTGGCAATCGGACTGCTTTTTACAAGCTGTCAGAGATACTCTTCAGACTTTGGAGATACTAACCTGAATCCTGCTGCTACCACCAGCCCCATTCTCTCTGCCCTGCTTACCAACGTGCAGGCCGGTATAGGAGGCTATGGTGCTCAAACCCGTGGCGGTCTGTATTGCCAGTACTTTTCTGAGACGCAGTACACCGACGTGTCGCTCTACTCTTTACCACAGTTGTCTTTTGAAGGAGAGTACTCCGGGTCGCTATACGATCTGCAAAACATCATCAATACCAACACCAGCAACAACATGACGCAGGTGGCTCGTATTATGAAGGCATATATCTTTAGCACTATTACCGACAGATGGGGCGATATTCCCTATTCTCAAGCCTTGACCGGTAACAAAACTCCTGCCTTCGACAAGCAAGAGGATGTTTATCGCGGTTGTATGCGTGAACTTACGCAAGCAGTTGCTGCTTTTGACAACTCTTCTGCCATTACCGGAGATATCATCTACGGTGGTAACGTTGCAAAGTGGAAAAGGTTAGCCAATACCTTACGCCTTCGCTTGGCCATTCAGGTGTCAAAGCGTTTTCCTGCTGGTTCTGCTTGGGCTGGTACCGAGTTTCGTGCCGCACTTGCCGATGCAGGTGGTACTATCACAGCTAATGCTGATAACTTCTCAGTGGCCTACCCCGGTGGAATTTTTCGTTCTCCCTGGTTTAGTTTGTACGATGGCCGTAAAGATTTCGGCCAAAGTGATGTAATGGTTGGCGTAATGACCTCTTTGGGAGGCGATGGTCGCCAGGCCGCTTTCGGAAGTTCTACACTGGGAGTTCCCTACGGACGTGTGAGAGGTTTTGTGGATCCCTGGTGCCAGGCCAATCCCAACTGGTCTCGAATACTAAGCGATGCAAATCGTCAGCAAAATAGTCGTGTGGCTTTGGTAACTGCTGCCGAGACTCACCTACTTCGCGCGGAGGCCGCCGATCGCGGTTGGACCACCGAAAATA
>DNMB01000087.1 GCA_003489485.1 Chitinophagaceae bacterium
TCTACGATAAACGCCTCGCTTTTGAGTCTGAAAAGTCCTGCTATGGCCAGGGCCAGCACCAGTGCGGTGCTGCCATAGATAAAGGGACGATGATGCAAAGACCATTTTTCGAGTTGGGCCAGTCCTTTGTTAAGCCATGCATTATCGAGATAGCGCGTGTGCCGGTTTTTTGGAGGCGGCAGAAAGCTGAGCACGGCAGGAATAAAGATCAAGGAGATAAAGAACAGGGCCATGATGTTGATACCGGCCACCAGTCCGAACTCTTTTAAGATCTGGCTGCTCGTTAATGCAAACACGGCAAAGCCAATGGCCGCTGCCACATTGCAAAAAAGCGTTACGATCCCCATCTTATCGATCATCATGACCAGCGATTGTTGCTTGTTGCCGGTCTTGTTCCAGGCCACATGGAATTTATTCAGAAAATAAATGCAGTTGGGAATGCCGATCACCACGACGAGCGGTGGAATCAGGGCAGTGAGCAATGAGATCTTAAATCCAAAAAGCTCGAGGGTGCCAACACTCCATACGACACCGATGCCTACTACCACAATAGAGAGCAGCATGGCACTGATCGAACGAAAGAAGACCAGCAAGATCAGTGCAGAGAGAATTACAGAGGCCAGCAAGAAGAATCGCATCTCATCTTGTATCATCACGGCCACTTTGGTGCGGATGTAGGGGAGTCCGCTCTTGTGAACCGTAAGCGATGTGGCATTTGAGAATGTGTTAGCTGCGTTTTCGATATTGGTTACCACGCCCACTCGCTCTTTTGAGTTCATCAACTCTTTATTGATGCGTACCCCCATAAGATATACCTGGGTTTCGGGGTTGTACAGCAGCCCTTTGTAAAAGGGGAGTTGCCGAAATACCATCACAGCACTATCCAGGATCTCTTGCGAGGCGATCGTATCGGCAAAGACCGGAAAGGCTTTTAGTTTTTCGCTGGTAGTGTCTTTGTACAAGCCTACCGCTCCGGGTACGCTAATGATGTCTTCTACTCCCTTGATGGTCTTTAGCTCGTTTTGTAAGTTGCGGTATGCATTGAACGTAGGCAAGCGAAAGAGTTGGTCGGTCTGAATGCCCAACACAAGCAGATTGCCGTCTTCTCCAAATTGCTTTCTGAAATTTTGGTAGGCCTGGTACTTTGGATTATCGAGTGGAATGGCACGGGTAAATTCGTAGCTAAGCTCTACTTTGCTGGCCAGATAGCCCATAAAAACGGTCATCAACGATAGCGCGATCAGTAGAACAACTCGAAATCGTAAGATAAAATGGCCCAACTTTTGCCACATACTCGGTGAGGTTGATGGAGAGTGCAAAGAAAAGCAAAAATGTCGGGGCATCGGTTGTTTTTGAGCAGGTAGACCAATTTTATAGTATTGTTGCACTGCAACATTCGTATGAGCGCATCCATTTTTAAGACCAAGGGCATCGTTCTTCGGACCGTAACCTACGGCGAGACCTCTTTGATCGTATCGGTCTTTACCGAGCGGTTCGGGGCACAGTCTTATTTGGTAAATGGGGTCAGAAGCGCTGCGAAAAAGGGAAAGGGAGGAGCGAATTTGTTTCAGCCCGCAGCCCTGCTCGATATGGTGGTCTATCACCAGGACCGTAAATCGCTACAACGAATCAAGGAGTTTCATTGGAACCGCCAGCACGAAGGCATTTTTACCGACATCACTAAAAATGCCGTGGCCCTTTTTATGGTAGAGCTGCTCAGCAAGTGTTTGCGACAACCCGAAGAGAATGCTGCTTTGTTTGAATTTACCGAGGATGCCTTTATGGCCCTTGACCGCGCTACTCCTATGGTACAGGCAAATCTTCCCCTGTTCTTTTCATTGCATCTAACCCATTTCTTCGGTATTCTTCCGCGGCTGACCGGTGCAGAGGAGAGGCAAGGCGAAACACTTTATTTCGATCTGGTCGATTCGTTGATCAGTGACCGAGAGCCTCGCCATCCACACTATGTGACCGGAACGGCAGTAATCACTCTTGCTGAACTGCTCAGGGTCAGACAGCCCGAAGAACTTGAGCAACTTTTATTGCAACGCGAGGCAAGGCGCCAATTGCTACAGGTGATCGAGCGGTATTACATGCAGCATATTCAGGATTTTGGCATGTTAAAGACCCTTCCTGTTCTAAAAGAGATTCTCTCTTGATTGATCTTATTGAAGTGATACGAGCGAAGAGGTGCCTGCTTCGATATCGAGCAGCGCAAGACCTGGCTTCTTTCCTTTTTGAAAGCTTCCGAACCGGTCGTCCCATCGTAGCGCCCTTGCGCCCTGAAGCGTAGACCAGTGCAGGATGGTTTCCAGTGGGATCGTTGGAAAATGCTGGTGCAACGACTTGATCTCACTGGCAATGCTCAATTGCCAATTGCTGCTGTAACTATCGGTGCCGAGCACGACAGGGCTGCCTGATCGGTAGAGAAGGGCAGCGGGCGGAACTTTGTTTTCGATGTATAGATTGGCATTGATGCAAAGACAGTACTGCAGCTGAATGCCTTTTTCTTTTGCATAGTGCTTGGCCCAGTCCATCTCTTCTTGCGTGGTGCAGGTGTTGTGTACCAGTAAAATCGTTTGCCCTCTATCGAAGTAGGGAAGCACCGAACGAAGACTACCCTGACCGGTTATCGGAAAAGGAGACGCGTTCATGCCGAAGATGCTGAATAGTTTCAGGTAGTCGCCCCCGCCTTGTTGATACAATTCATTTTCGGCAGGATGTTCTTGGCTGTGTATCGAGATGACCTGCTCTTGCGTGACTTCGTTGAGCATCCTAAAAGTAGCCGGCGAAATACTATAGGGGGCGTGGGGGACCAAACTGCTTCGATGCGGTAGGGGCGAACCTTCGAGCGCCTTCGATAAGATATTGAGTTGTGACTGGTAGTGCGCCATGTTCTCGGCCGCCTTGTCGTCGGTAAAGCTGAGTACCTCTACAAAATTTTGCCAGCAAATACGACTGCTTGCTTTAACCGATGCGGTATCGGCGGTATTGCCGATATCTCCGACCGCCACGATGCCGTTGCGATACATCTCTTGCTCTGCCGCGGTAATTCTCTCTTGGATCAGTTCGGCAGGAAAATTTCGTTTGGTCACCACCGAGCACAAGAACTCGATCAGTCCGGTGTGGGGGGCAATTACATCTTTTAGATGACTTAATTCCAAATGACAATGGCAATTGATGAGACCGGGCATCAATATTCCGCGAAGCTCGCGCACCGATTCGCCGGCATCGCTTGCTTCTACGATCGATTCGATGGTTCCGTCGGATTGCGTGATCAACACCTTGTCGTCTAAAAGGCGTTCTCCGTCGAACAATTGCGTGGCCTTGAATTTAAGCATCGCCATGCCCCAAATTTATTCTTATTACTTTTGCTGCCCTAATCAGTTATGTTAGATAAACTAGAAGCTATCAAGGCCCGTTTCGATCAACTGGGGGTGGCACTCACCAACCCCGAGATCGTGGGGAACAATAAAAAGTTTGCCGAGACCAGCAAAGAATACAGAAGTCTTGAACGGATCGTAACCGCTTATCTGGGCTACAAAAAATTACTCGACGATCTAGACTTCTATAAAGAGGCCATAGCCGGAAATGACGAGGAGTTGCGCGAACTAGCCAAGCAAGAAACGCCCGCCCTCGAAGAACAGAAGGAGCAAGCCGAGGCAGCTATCCGACAATTGCTGATACCCA
>DNMB01000074.1 GCA_003489485.1 Chitinophagaceae bacterium
ATCACGGCCAAGACCATCTCGCGCTACAATGCGCAAAACATGGGCGATCTGCTCATCAACACCGGACAGTTATTCGTGCAAAAAAGCCAGCAAGGTGGCAGCAGTCCTGTGATCAGAGGCTTTGAGGCCAGCCGGGTACTGTTGGTGGTAGATGGCATTCGACTTAACAATGCCATTTACCGATCGGGACATTTACAAAATGTAATTACCGTAGACCAGTTCATGCTCGAAAGAGTAGAGGTTTTGTACGGACCCGGCTCTACCCTGTATGGAAGCGATGCGCTGGGAGGCGTTGTGCACATGCGAACACGCACGCCAAAACTTTCCCAAACCGATAAGACACTATTTCGCTCACAACTGGTAACGCGACTAAGCTCAGCCAATAAAGAAACCACCTTTCATAGCAGCCAAGAGATAAGCGGAAAAAAATGGGCATGGCTGCAATCGATCACCTACAGCGATTTTGGAGATCTTAAAATGGGTAATCGCTACCCTAAAAAATATCCGGACTTTGGCAGAAGAACGCAGTATATCGAAACCATCAATGGTGTTGACCAGCTTGTTACCAATGCAGACGACCGGATTCAAAAATTCTCTGGCTTTAAGCAATGGGACATCATGGCCAAGCTGTTGTTCAAACCTAAGGAACAGCACACGCATACGCTCAATCTGCAACACTCCAACTCTTCGGACATACCCCGCTACGACCGCTTACAAGACCAAAAGAATTTTCCGGGTATCGGCACCACGCTTCGTTGGGCTCAGTGGTATTATGGCCCTCAAACCCGTTGGTTAGCGGCCTACGAATACAGTGTCAAGAATTTTAAACGAATCGATGAACTCCGACTCAATGTCAATTACCAGCACATCAAAGAGAGTCGCTACCAACGAGAATACCTGGCCTATTCCAGATTTGACAGCCGAAGAGAAGCTGTGCAGGTGGCAGGCTTCACCCTCGATGCAAGGGAGAAATGGGGGCAGCACGAGTTGACGATCGGAATGGACGGCCAGCATAATCTGGTTCGCTCCAGGGCCGATCGTACCAATCTGCTTACCGGTGTCGTTACACCACTCGACACGCGCTATCCCGATGGAAAAAATCGGGTCACACTAGCCGGACTCTACGGACAACATCTCTATAAAAGCCGTAACGGAAAATGGATCTTCAACGACGGTCTTCGTTTACAGCACGTACAACTACATTCCACAATAAACAACAACAGCTTTTTTAATTTTCCATTCACTGCAATTGAACAGCGGCAGCAGGCCATTACAGGTAATGTAGGTCTGGTTCATTTTCCTGCAACCCCCATCAGGGTGGCCGTAAATCTGGCCTCTGCCTTTAGAGCCCCCAACATAGACGATGCGGCGCGCATTTTTGAATCGAGCACGACCGCCCGTCGGCTGATCGTACCCAATCCTGCATTGAATCCGGAGTACACCTATACGGGTGATATTAATTTTCAATACCGCACCGAAAAATTAAAGATGGAGCTGTCGGGGTTTTATACTCTTTTTCGCAACGCCATTGCACTGGCCCCCTTTCAGCTCAATGGGCAAGACTCTGTACGCTACAATGGAATCATGGCACGGGTCATTGCCAACCAAAATGTAAGAAGAGCCTTTGTGCGGGGGGTTAACTACCGAGTTGATATAGCCCTTACAAAGGGATTGAACTGGGAGACCACCCTTACCACCACCTACGGCAGATTCATTAATCCCGATAAATCGCTAAAACCGCTCGATCATATTCCCCCCACGTTTGGTCGCTCGTCGCTGCTGTACCAACAAGGAGAGCTGAGCTGGGAGTTCTTTGTACTCTTTAACGGCACCAAGCATATCGCCGATTTTAACCCCGACGGAGAAGACAACGGCCAATACGCTACCCCCGACGGCATACCCTCTTGGTATACCCTCAATATCAGGACCGAATACCGGATGGGCAAGGGCCTAACCCTGCAGGCCGGGCTCGAAAACCTGCTCGACCGCAACTACCGCTATTTTGCCTCGGGTTTCTCGGCTCCCGGCCGGAATCTTTATGTGACCATTCGACAAAATTTTTAACAGCGGCTGCAGCAATCTCCCTCTGAAATTGTCTTAAATTAGTGGTAACTCCTGTTCCATGACAGAAGATGCCATCATAAGAGGTTGTATCAAGAACCAGGCCGTCGCACAGCGGGAATTGTACTTGCAGTACAGTCCCAAAATGCTGGCCGTCTGTTATCGGTACGCCCATAATCGCGAAGATGCGGAGGATATGCTGCAAGAAGGCTTTATTAAGGTATTTACCCAGATAGGGCGCTTTGAGAACAGGGGATCGTTCGAAGGATGGATCAGAAAGATCGTTGTGCATACTTGTATCAACATTCTAAAAAAGAATAAGAAATTCAATGAGAGTGTCGATCTGATCCACGCCCACTCCGTTGCATTGAAAGAAGACAGCATACCGGCCCTTGTGCAAGTCAAGCAGATCGTGGAGTGCATCAGGCTGCTGCCGACCGGCTACCGCACCGTGCTGAACTTATTTGCGATCGAAGGGTATAGCCACCGCGAGATCGCACAATTGTTGGACATAGAAGAGAGCACCAGCCGCAGCCAGTTTACACGGGCCAAAGCAATGCTCGAAGAGCTATTGATCAGAAAAAAAATATTACAACCAAAACAGGAGCCCAACTGGCTGGCCGCCGTAGCTCCCCATTAAACCAACCTTGTACCAACGGGCACCTATAAGTAGATGGATGGACAATACGACCATAACGATTTTGAGCATTTTATAAAACAGAATGCAGATGCGCACCGTTTATACCCCTCGGACCGGGTATGGACCAATGTGTATTCACGCCTTCATGGAAAAAGGCGAGGCACTCTAGCGCTGCTTCTGCTAGTACCCTTTTTGACCGGTGTCGGACTTTTCTTGCTGCAAGCGCCCGCTGAAAAGACTACTCACGTTTACGGCACAGCTCAATTACGACCCTCAATAACTTACAGGGCTCAAGAGGAAATAGCCCATGAGGTGACAGTAAATGAAGTGGCGGCCCATGAG
>DNMB01000034.1 GCA_003489485.1 Chitinophagaceae bacterium
TGCGCCAACTTTACGTGATCGTGGTAACGATATTTTTCGGCAGGTAATCCCAGGTCGAGATGCCATTGTAAACGTACCTTTTTCCAATAGTCGTACCACTCCTTCTGTGTGCCGGGGCGGACAAAGAACTGCATTTCCATCTGCTCAAACTCCCGCATCCTGAATACGAACTGACGCGCTACGATCTCGTTACGAAAGGCCTTTCCGACCTGGGCGATCCCAAAGGGCACTTTCATGCGCCCGGTTTTTTGCACATTGAGAAAATTCACAAAAATTCCCTGTGCCGTCTCGGGTCGCAGATACACTTTATTGTCTTCGTCTCCACTGGTAGCGCCAAACTCGGTGGCGAACATCAGGTTGAACTGACGAATATCGGTCCAGTTACAAGTATCACTAAGCGGGCACTTGATGCGGTTTTCTTCTATCAAATTCTTTAAACCCGCAAAATCATCTGTTGCCAGCAAACTTTCCATGGTGGTAAGTAATTGCGTAGCCAGTTCTGTTTTTCCGTCAGCTTTTAACAGCTCGGCATGCGCCTCTATCAAATGATCGACCCGGTAGCGCTTTTTACTATCGCGGTTATCGATCATGGGATCATTGAAATTATCTACGTGCCCGCTGGCCTTCCACGTGGTGGGATGCATAAAAATAGCGGCATCGATACCGACCACATCCTCACGCAGCTGGGTCATGCACTTCCACCAGTGGTCCTTTATATTCTTTTTGAGCTCGCTGCCCATTTGACCATAATCGTAGACAGCCTGCAGTCCATCGTAGATCTCACTGCTGGGAAAAATAAATCCGTACTCTTTGGCATGAGAAATTATTGCCTGAAACAGTTGGGTATCATTGGCCATAGTATGCAAATATAAACCCTAACGGGCTAGTGTAATTTTTCGTTCTGTTGATGCCGATCCTTGTCGCGAAGTGTCTTCTTTTCAAAACTGTTTTGCAGGGCCTGGGTCAGATCGACCCCGGTCTGGTTGGCAATGCAAAGCAGCACCCAAAGCACATCGGCCAACTCTTCGGCCATTTCTTTTTTTGTCTCTGTTGGCTTAAAACTCTGGTCACCATATTGGCGGGCCATAATCCGGGCCAGCTCTCCTACCTCTTCGGTCAAAATGGCCATGTTGGTCAGCTCGCTAAAATAGCGAACCCCGTGCGTGTGGATCCATTGGTCCACCTGTTGCTGGGCTTCTTGCAAGGTCATACTATTCTTTGTTTTTCGTGTCTATACAAATGGTAACGGGCCCGTCGTTGCAAAGCGACAACTTCATGTCGGCCCCAAATACCCCGGTCTTGAGGCGAGGACCAATGAGGGTGCGAAGCTGCGTGGCCATCTGCTGGTACAATTCCTGGGCCTGCTCCGGACGCGCTGCCCTGATAAAAGAAGGTCTGTTGCCTTTTTTGGTGGCCGCATGCAAGGTAAACTGGCTTACCAGCAACATCTCGCCCTCCAGTTCTTGCAACGATCGATTCATGTGGCCATCATCATCGTTAAAAATTCGCAGCTGCACAATTTTTGTACTGAGCCACTCGATATCTTCTTTGCTATCGAGGGTTTCAATACCGAGCAGTACCAGTAAGCCGGGTCCGATCGAGGAGTAGACGGAACCCTCAATTGTAACGGAAGCTTCGCTTACGCGCTGAATAACCGCTCGCATAAATAGGTTAAATTTGACGTTGGTAAATGTACAAATGAATTTTGAGCCCCTTATCAAGGAGATCCGGATCACAACAAGCAGAAGTGGTGGCAAAGGCGGGCAAAACGTCAACAAAGTAGAGACAGCGGTGTTGGCTTCGCTCGATCTGGTCAATACCCGTGCCCTGTCGGCATTTCAGATAACGCAGATCCGCGAAAAACTGGCCAACCGTATCAATGATGCCGGTTGCCTGCAAGTAAAATGCCAGACCCACCGCACACAGCTGGCCAATAAAGAAGAGGCCATCAAAAAAATAAAGCAGCTGATCGCAGGAGCGCTGAAAAGAAAAAAACTTCGCATCGCTACCGCTACTCCGCGCGGAGCCGTAGAAAAAAGGATAGAACAAAAAAAACAAAGAAGCACCGTAAAGCTAAACCGAAAAAGACCGCGGGGTCCTTTCGAGCAATAGTGCAGCATGAAAAAGCAATTACTCTCATTGACCCTACTGTTGACCGTAGCGGTGCTGCTTACTCGGCTACTTGGCAGTTGCAATAAGTCGGCGGACCTTCGCTTGCTAACCGCGGTGTCACTACCCACGCCCGAAGGATTTCCTGCGCCGCTGTATAACAATGGCGATAACCCCCTTTCTAAAGAGGGCATCGAACTGGGCCGTCGCCTTTTTTACGATAAAAGACTTTCGATCGATCTTGCCCATCCCTGTTCTTCTTGTCACGAGCAACAAGCCTCCTTTGGCACCTTTGAGCACGACCGAAGCCACGGCGTATATGATTCACATACGCTTCGTAACGCACCGGTGCTGGTCAACTTGGCCTGGTCACCCTATTTTCATTGGGACGGGCAATTTGAAAAACTAGAACTCGAAGCGACAGCCCCCATTACCGGGCAACACGAAATGGGAGAGACTTTTCCCAATATCATTCGTAAGCTAGAGGCCGATCCGTACTACAAAAAAGCTTTTCAAACGGTTTTTGCCAGCGCATCGATCGAGCCCATGCATATCGTTAAGGCACTCTCTCAATTTACGGCGACCATGATCTCGGCCAACAGTCGCTACGACAAAGTAAAAAAAGGGCAAGGCAGTTTTACCGGCCAAGAGCAAGCAGGCTATCAATTGTTCTTACAGCATTGCAACAGCTGTCACCGCGAGCCGCTCTTTACCGATCATAGTTTCAGGAACATCGGATTACCGGTCGACCCGCTGCTTACTGATCTGGGAAGAATGCGAATTACTTTTTCGCAAGAAGATTCACTGAAATTCAAAGTACCTACGCTTCGCAATTGCTACACCTCCTCTAACTACATGCACGACGGAAGGTTCATCTCTATTCAGCAATGCATCAACCACTATCGTTTTCAGATCCAGCAAAGCGCTACGCTGGATCCGCTGCTCAGACAAGGTATTGGGCTGAGCAATGAACAGACCGATCAGCTGATGGCTTTTTTAAAAACGCTCACCGACTCGAGTTTTATAACTGACCGGAGTTTGGCACGGCCGCAGTAACTCGTCTTGATTTCAATACTTCCAATCCTTCTTTTTTGGCGTTGATCTCGTTTTCGGTATCGCGCTGTGACTGTTTATTCAATTCGAGTTTGCGCTCCAGTTCGGCCTGGTCTTTTTTGAGCGACTCCAACTTTCTCTCTGCTTTTACGATGGCCTCTTCTTGTGCCTTGATGTCTAGCTCCAGGCTTTCCGCGATCACATCGGGGCTTAGTGCGCGCAAGTAATCCTTTACTTTTTCGGCGCGCGATTCACTAACGCCTCTGCCCAGTGCCTCGCCGCCTTGTGTAATAACGAGGGTCAGCACGGCATCCTCCTTTCCTTTGCGACTACGTCCTTCGACCTTTACCAAAAAATCGGCCTGCCCCTCTGTAATGTCAGGCATAATGGACCCGGCAAAAACATTGAATCCTTTGTCTCTGTTCAGGATCCCTTTCTCTTCGCGCGGACGATAGCCGAGTTTGGAAAATCGCTTCAGGATGGCATTCTCCACTGCCGCGGGAGGATAGGCATACTCCGCAATAAAGGCGGCCATTTTCTTTTTATCGTACTCGGCGGTTCCTTCGTAGACCTGCGCCGACAAGGAACTAACCGTAATGCAGCTAAGCAACAAAAACAAAAGATGGTTTTTCATAGGGCTCAATTTGTCGGCTAAAGATACATCACATCAATGCACAGAACTGCTATCTTTATGCAAAACATTTTGCAGTGAGTGGCATCAAAAAACTGGCCGGGCAGACCCTTTGGTACGGAGTACCCAGTGTGGCCAGTCGGTTTTTGGGGTACCTGATGAACCTGAGCCTGCCGCTGCTTTTTAAAGAGCCTGCCATTACCGCCGACCTGACGCTGGTCTATGCCGCGGTCGCATTTCTAAATATCATTTACACGTACGGACTCGAGACCGCTTACTTCCGTTTTGCGCAGACCGAAGACCGCGGTCGGCTTTATAGTACGCTGTCGGTGGCGCTCATTTTCTCTTCGACATTTTTTAGTGCTGTGCTGTGGTACTTTCAAGACAACTTGGCTCAATGGGGCAGACTGGGAGAACATACCGAGTACATCCGATGGATGATAGGGATATTATTTTTTGATTCGCTCTCTACCCTGGCCTTTGCCAAACTTCGCCAGGAGAACAGGCCTCGCCGCTATGCTTTCGCCAGACTTTCATCCATAATCATCAATATTGCTTTCTTGGTAATTTTTCTGGGAATCGTACCGAGATACCTGGCTTCGCACCCCGATGCGACCCTTTCTTCGTTGTATCGATCGCAAGAGAGCGGGATCGTGTGGTTTTTGATCGGCAATTTTTGGGGAAGCCTTTTTTGCCTGCTGTTACTCTCAAAAGAGTGGATGGCTGTTCGGTTGCAATTCGATGCCCTCCTGTTCAAAAAAGTCATGTCTTACTGCTGGCCGCTGGTGCTGGTAGGAATGGGGGGGATCGCCAATGATATGCTCAGCCGCTTGCTCTATCAGTTCGTGGTCGATCTGCCTGCCGAAGAGGCCAAACATCAACTCGGCGTGTTTGGCAATATCGTGCGACTCTCGATCGTGATCACCATTGCCGTGCAGGCCTTTCG
>DNMB01000045.1 GCA_003489485.1 Chitinophagaceae bacterium
AACGCATCGGTAATGTTCTTAAATCGCTTCTCGCTCTCTGCAATATATTCTTTGAAAAACTCCGCTTCGCTGATATCGGTAATTGTGCCTGACCAAACCTCTTGGTCAGACAAGAGATCGTAGGTGATCATGATCTCTTCTTGCAGCCAGAGTATCTTGCGCGATTTGGGATTTTGATATTGATATCTGAGTTGGATCTTTTGTTTTTTACGTAGCTCCTCCATGCCCTTTTCGTAGGCAGATAGCGAATCGATCAGTACCTGGTTCTTTTTTTCTTGTAACGGTTGCCGTGTCTTCCTTGGCGAAAAGCCCATTATTTTTTCCCAGCGGGCAGAAAAAAAGTTTTTTTCAGGTAGTTGCGGATATACCAGATAGTGAATGGTGTCGTTGATGTCCAGTAGGCTATTTAAATGAAAGCGGGCTTCATATAGCTCTTGCTCCAGCTTTCTTTTTTGCTGGCGCAGCAATGAGGCGCTCTCTTTGAGTTTGGCGAGCTCTGCTACGTGCCGTGAAGGGCTTTTGAGCGATTGCGATTTAGACCGGGGCATCGAAACACAAGGTTAGACCTTAAAAATAATCGAAATCCCCCCTTGTCTTTAGGTTTTTCTGTTTTTTCTCCAGGCCTCCAAGGCAAGACGCAACGCGCTGTTCAACGTGGTCTCTATTTTTTGAGCGGTAAGTTGTCCTACTTTTTCTCCCAAGGCGGCCGTACCAACCTGCAATAAACCTGTAAACCAGCCGGGTGGCGTGGTCTTTTCGTCGGTCATCCGATCGATCGTGTTGCGCACAAGTAACGTAGCGGCCACTGATAATTTTAGCGCATCCCAGTCTTGCCGAATTGATTTTTCTTGCTCCAGCCGTTGCAGGCGGATCCGCATTTTTTCATATTCCAGGTCCTGGAGCGTTCTAATGCGTTTCATCTTTGTTATCGTTGAAGAAAACGTCCAGTAACAGATTCATGATGGGCATACGCAGCCATCGGTCCCTCGTTTGCCAACCTATTCCGCCTAAGACAAGTACCAACCCTGCTGTAATAAAAAACCCAAGCCAATAGCTTTGTAGCCACTCTCCAATAAGCAAGGCGATGCCAATTAAAAAGATCGTTAGAAAAAGAAAAAACACGAGTGCAGCCAGTAGTACAGCTATAAAAACTGACACTACCTTGGCTATTTTCTCTGCGGCCGAAAGTTTGACTTCTGTTAACCTGGTGTTCAGATAGGTTTTTAGCTTCTCGGCTAAGGCTTCAATTCGATTGAGGTCTTCGGACATAGGGGGTTTTATAGGGGGTGGGTCGTCAAATCAGTTCATCGACCTGGCGATCTGCTTTGCTGAATTGCTCCGCAACTTTCTCTTTGCCCCACGTTAGCTTCTCGCCAAGTTGCGCCTTTAGTTTGGAGCTGCCTTCTTTGATCTTCTCTCTGGTTTCTTTTCCTTTTCTGGGTGCAAAAAGAACTCCCAGTACTCCCCCGATCGCCAATCCGGCGCCCAGGGCTACCAATAGTTTTGTAATACCTTTCATATCCTGTCTTTTAACTTGTTCAACGTAACAACACTAAGCTACTCCTAATTTCCCCCTTTTTCAATGACTTATTTCATTGGGTCTCCTGATTACTCTCATGCTCTTCGGATTCAAAAAGGGGCCTAGGCGCTAAAAAACAAAAACTAATTTTATATATAAACTATTGATTATCAATAAAAATATTTACTAAATCGTATTACTGATCAGAGCTCCTGCAACTTTTTCGCACAGGGATTGTAATTATGGCATGAATGCGTTTACTATAAAGGACTTGGAAAATCTGACAGGCATTAAAGCGCACACCATTCGTATCTGGGAGCAGCGTTATAATTTCTTGAAACCCCAGCGTACCGAAACCAACATCCGCTATTATACCAACGAAGAGCTCAAGACCGTACTGAACATCTCGTTGCTCAACAAATACGGTTTTAAGATCTCTCATATTGATCGAATGGATGCTGCCGAAATGCAGCAACGTATCTTACAATTGACAGATACGCAAGCGGTACAAGAACGAAACGTTAACGAACTGGTGCAGGAGATGATCGATCTGCATGTCGATAACATCGATCGTTTACTCGGCGATCATATAGAACAAAAGGGAGTAGAGCGTACAGTACTCAAATTGATCTTTCCCTTTTTGGAAAAGATCGGAATTCTGTGGCTCACCGGTCACATTAATCCGGCGCAAGAGCACTTGGTCACCAATGTGATCAGACAAAAATTGCTCGTGGCCATCGATCGTACGCCATTGCCTGTTAATCCGAAGCAACAAGTAATGTTGTTTTTGCCCGAAGGGGAATATCATGAGTTGGGATTATTGTTCCTGTATTATTTGATGAAGAGTCGTGGGCTGGCCACCATTTATCTTGGCGCCAACGTTCCCATCAAGGATGTGGCCTATGTGGTTAAACTCAAGAAGCCGGATATCATTTTCTCTCACCTGACCTCTACCGCCTCAAACTTTTCGATGGAGAAATTCCTCAATAAGGTTTCGTTGCACTTTACCGGTACGCCTACTATTATTTCGGGATCGCAGACATTGTATTACAAGAAATCCATTCCGGCGGGTGTGAGCTTCAAGCAATCGCTGGCCGAGGTGATGGACCTGATCACCGAGCTGAGTTTAAAAAGCTAATACTACGGCGCTAATCGTTCGATGCGCCACTTATTCTCTTGCGCTGTTGTGTATCTGATTCTGTCGTGCATGCGACTGGGTCTTCCTTGCCAGAATTCCATACTGGTGGGTCGCACCACAAAACCGCCCCAATGAGGAGGACGGGGAATGGCTCGATTTGCGTAGGATGCTTTGATCTTCTCGAAATTTTCATGAAGCCATTGCTGGCTTTCTACGACGGTGCTTTGCGGTGAAGCCCAAGCACCGATCTTGCTGCCTTCTGGCCTGCTATTGAAATATTCGTCACTTTCTTGCGCTGTGATCTTCTCGGCCTTGCCATTGATCCTGACCTGTCTTTCGATTTCTTTCCAAAAAAACAGTAAAGAGCAATTTGCATTATGCTGCAATTGCGTGCCTTTGTTGCTTTCGTAGTTGGTAAAGAAAACAAATCCTTTTTCGCTATAGCCTTTTAGTAATACGATCCTCGATTCCGGAAAACCTTCTTGATTGAGGGTAGAAAGAGCCATGGCATTTACTTCTTCTATGGCCGATTCAAGAGCCTGGTTCCACCAACGGGTGAACTGTGCGAAGGGAGATGGGTCAACGTCGGTTTCTGTGAGCGAATGGAGGGTGTAGTCTTTTCGCAGCGCAGCAATATCAGAAGGCATGGTGGTGATTTACCTTTCAAAGATAGCAATGCAATGCTATTGCGCGGTAAGTCCGCCATCGGCCGTAAACTCCGAACCGGTACAATAACTCGATTCATCACTGGCCAGGTAGAGCGCCAGCTGTGCTACTTCGATGGGTTCTCCGATCCTTCCCATGGGGATACCTGCACTGATCTGGTCTACCTGATCGGCAATGTCGTTGCCCATGATCATGGGGGTTTTGATTACGCCGGGGTGAATGGAGTTAACGCGAATTCCCTCTTTGGCTAGTTCGAGTGCGGCCGTCTTGGTCATTCCTCGGAGCGCATACTTCGATGCCACGTAGGCAATGCAGTTGGTAAACCCCACTAGCCCGGCTATGGAAGAAATATTGATGATGGAACCTTTTCGGTGTTGCAACATGGAGGGCAAGACGGCTTCGATGCCTAGAAAAGGACCAGTGGTATTGATCCGTAAAACGGTCTCAAAATCTTCTAGACTGGTTTGCTGGATGTTTTTGTTGAGTACTACTCCTGCATTGTTAATTAGTACCGATATGGGTCCCATTTGTGCCTCGCCCA
>DNMB01000121.1 GCA_003489485.1 Chitinophagaceae bacterium
ATGGCAACAGATTACGATGGGCGCGGATAGCGACGGAAAATTTATTGGAATTGCACACCAAGCCATCAGCACAACCTCTCGCTACGAAGATTTCAGAGAAGGCATCGTAAATGCATCGAGATTTTTATACGCCTGCGACCATGTGCAAACCAATTATAAGTTATTACCCCTCGATGTAAGCGTACCCACCTGGATGCGTGGACCGGGCGAGGCTACAGGCTGTTTTGCACTAGAGAGCACGATCGATGAATTGGCACATGCCTTAAAGATGGATCCGGTCGCGCTGCGGGTAAAGAATTTTCCTGATGTAAATCCGGAGTCCAAGCTTCCGTGGTCGTCGAACTATCTCAAAGAATGCTACGAGAAAGGCAAAGAGTTGATCGGTTGGAATAACCGGCCCCTTGTACCCGGTACTAAAAAAGAAGAAGGCATGCTCGTAGGATACGGCATGGCCAATGGAGTATTTGGTGCAGGAAGAGGACAAGCTTCTGCCCGGATCATTTTACAAGCAAACGGCACTATTACACTGCAAAGTGCGGTAAGCGATATGGGCCCCGGTACCACTACGGCCATGACAAAGATTGCCGCAGAAAATCTGCAATGGCCCTTAGAGAAAATTAAATTCACATTGGGTGATTCAGACCTCCCCCCGGGCCCAACGCAGGGTGGATCAACAACTACCTCCACATTGGGTACTGCGGTGTACACGGTGTGCGAGGCCCTTAAAAAATCGCTGCAAGAACTAGCCGTTGCACATCTCGACGAATTTAAAGGAGCCGACAGCAAGACCATTGAGATAAAAAATGGTGGTGTGGCAGTAGGAGATCGCTTTGTAGGAGTTGATGTGCTCTTGGCCAAAGCCCAAAAGCCCTTCATCGAAATCACCAAAGACTCGCAGGGCACCAGTGCACAAGAATTAAAGCACGCGACTAACTCTTTCTCTTGTCACTTTGTAAAAGTGCATGTGCATCCCAAGACCATGGAGGTAAAGATCAAAGAAGTGGTTACCACCGCCGATGCAGGAAAGATCATCAGCGAGAATACGGCAAGAAGCCAGATGTTGGGAGGAGTAGTGGGCGGTATCGGAATGGCATTGAAAGAGGAGCTCAAGTTCGATCATAGTACCGGGCAGATCACCAATGCGAATTTTGCAGGATACCGCGTTCCGCTTCATACCGATATCCCAAAGACCACGGTATGGTTCGTTAATAAACCCGATCCTATCATTAATCCCATTGGAGCAAAGGGGCTCGGCGAAATTGCCCTTATCGGATTTGCTGCAGCCGTTTCAAACGCCGTATTCAATGCAACCGGAAAAAGAGTAAGGGACCTTCCGATCTCTCCCGAAAAATTAGGGGTCAAAGCAAAATAACTTTTCAAGTTCAGTAACATGAAACAGATTTTGATTTTAACAGGCGCATTTCTATTGGGTACAATGTCACTATCGGCGCAGAGCGGACAAGAGATCTACATGAATTACTGCAGCGCTTGCCATGGAAAAAAACTCGAAGGCGGGCAAGCCCCTTCACTGCTTTCGGGTAAATGGAAACATGGTGAAACCAAAAAGGCCGTTATTCAAACGATAAAAAAGGGAGTTGCCAATACAGCAATGATGGCATGGGAAAATATGTTGACCACAAAGCAGATCGAAGAGGTGACCGATTATATGCTATCGCTTAAAAAGAAAAACAAGCCCGGCACTGATCAAAAACGTTAGTCTTCTCTGATACCGGCATCCGGTACGCGAGAAGTAGCCGTTTTTTTAAAGAGCTCAATGTAATAGCCGATCACCAAAAAGTCACGACCGATCTCGTCATTGATCCGATAATCGAATTGATGGAGATAGCCGATCTGTAAGGTTGCATTTCGGGCAGGTTTATAATTAAATGCGGCTTGCAAACGATTACGCTCAAAATAGGGTTCTTTGTCGGTAAAGAACAATTCATTGCTAAAACTTAGCTGAAAGGGTTTATATCCGTTTCGCTCCTTTCCGAACGGATAAAAGGTACCAAGGCGGTAACGAAAACGATTTCGATAGCCGCTGCTGGTCCAGCGCAACTCGGCCCGATAGCGTTGCTCGATTTTAAGTTGAAAGAGTTGCTGGTACAAGACAACCTGTGGCCAAAGCCTGAACTCATTGTTGTTCTTGGGAAGTTTAAAATTACCCCCCTCGCGATACGTTTGATAGCTGCCAAGACCCAGCGAAAGCTGAAGCCCCTTGTTCACCTTCCAATTAGTGCCGCCCTTGTATTCGTAATAATGAAAATGATCATAAAATCGCAGCGAACGAAGTTGTGCCTCCGCAAAAAAACTAAGGCGACTATTTTCTGTGTATTTAACATTGACAATGTTCCAGCTGCCCAGATCGGTATACTGCCCAAGGGCGGGGCATACACACCAAAGCGACATCAACACAAAGCCCATCCGAACGACCAGCTGCTTTACCATGCGAACCGAATAAAAGGTTTGAAGAAGGCCATAAAATTACTTCAAATTTATCGATTACTTTTACAAGGCCTCTGTTGGCCAGCGCATGAAAAAAGAAACGAGCATTAAAATAGTGAACCTGGCAGGCTTTGCCGCAGCACTTTATGTAAACTATTTATCCGTAGTAACTCGCATGGGAGGAAGATCGATACGCGAGCTTTCCGATAAATATGCCAATTTATTTACACCATCCAATCAAACTTTTGCGATCTGGAGTCTGATCTATTCGCTTGTATTTGTTTTTTTGATCGCGCAGTTCTTTCCAAAGTACAAGGATACTCGTTTTGGCAACAGCTACCTTTTTTTGATAAGCTGTATCTTAAACG
>DNMB01000157.1:0-1668 GCA_003489485.1 Chitinophagaceae bacterium
CCATCCATACTAAAGGAACCATCGGTAACTATGATGCGGCTGCGGCAAGTGGCAGCCTCTTTAAGCTTGGCCTCCAGGTCTTGCATATTGTTATGCTCATAGCGGAAACGCTGGGCCTTGCACAACCTGATACCATCGATGATCGACGCATGATTGAGCGCATCCGAAATAATGGCATCCTGCTCTTGGAACAAAGGCTCGAATACACCCCCATTGGCATCAAATGCTGCAGCATAGAGGATGGTATCTTCCGTACCCAGAAAATCAGATAATTTCTTTTCGAGTTGCTTATGGATATCTTGCGTACCGCAGATAAAGCGAACACTGCTCATGCCATAGCCCCGCTGGTCGATGGCGCGGTGTGCCGCCTCTATCACTTTCGGATGAGAAGAAAGACCTAAATAATTATTGGCGCAAAAGTTAAGGACGTTCTTACCCCCTACTACGATCTCGGCCTCTTGGGCACTTTCGATGATGCGTTCGGTTTTGTAGAGCCCGGCATTTTTGATCTCTTCTATCTCACCGGCAATGCGCTGTACAAGTTTTTCGTTCATGGAAGCAATTTGCCGCAAAGATAAGGGCAGTTGCCGCTTGTGTAAAAGCTTCGCTACCCTTCGCATCTTAACAATTTTTTTAAGGCCAAGACAATAGCTTTGCCGACAAATTTCGAAGCCATGAATAAACTGCTTTTAACCTTCGTGCTCAGTCTTTGCCTGTTCTTGCCATCAATGGCACAAGAAAGAAGGGACTCGGTCATCATCATTAGAAGATATAGTAAAGACACCCTTATTATAAATGCCGATACCCTGTTAATGGGTTCCATAGGACGAACCCGTATGACCACCGATACGATGAAAAGGGGTACGATGACCATCATTACTCGGGTAGATAAGGGAGACGGGATAGAAGAAAAGCAAGTTGAGGTGACCATCAATAGTCGTGGCAAGTTGGGAGAAAAGGTCGAGAAAGGGTTCGAGAAATTAAGCGAGCTCAATGGCGTGCTAGAGCTGGAAAAAGAGTTATCATGGCCTTTTAAGGATAGTACAAAAACAAAAAAACTCAAGAATATCGAAACCGATTGGATGATCCTTGACCTTGGTTTTTCGCAATACCAGGATGCCAGCAACTATGTGCAAGCGCAGCAAATGGGTTTTGTAGGGGCAGGCATTGGCAGCGATCAATTAAAAGCAAAGAGAAGGTTTGCCAGTAACGTCAATATCTGGCTGGTCATGCAACGGCTCAATCTGATCAACCATAAACTAAATTTGAAATACGGTATCGGGTTTGAATTGAACAACTACCACTTCGATCAAGACAATGTATTGTTTCAAAAAAGTCCCACTCGCATCTCACTTCTGACCAACAACTTACCCGAAAAAGTAAAACTGGTGGCCGATTACCTGACCATCCCCATGATGCTACATTTTAATACCAATCCTTCTACCGATAAAGGTCTTCGCCTGTCCGCCGGTGCCAGTGCCGGTTTTCTATACTCAGCTCGTTACAAGACGAAATCTAACGGCGACATAACCAAAGTTCGAAGTGATTTTGACTTGGAACCGTTTAAATTTTCATGGGTAGGCGAAGTCGGTGTTCGCGGCATTACGGTGTATGGCAGCTTTGCTATGAATAATATGTGGAACAAAGCCCTTGACATGAAACCCTACT
>DNMB01000157.1:2040-3830 GCA_003489485.1 Chitinophagaceae bacterium
AAGAGCCCTGCTAAATCAACCCGTATGAGTTGGGGACAGGCGCTGTAACGTGGGCATTCAACGAACTTTATACCTTTTTTAGAATTCTACCTATCACATGAATCCTTACCGCCAAGGTTATATTTAGACATGAGAGAAGGAATAAAGCGCTTATAAAATTCTAGATTCCACTTGATTTTAAAGCTGTTTAAGTAGTCGGCCAAGGGCACTGTTATTCCAATTTGCCTGCGCCTGACTTCAATATTGTCCGGATCACATAACGGATATAATTCAGCTTCACCAGTTATTTTATTTACCATCACCTGAGTACCATACAACTGGAATCTATGTTGTTGTACAAGTAAACGGTCAACTATAGAAGCATAGTTAGTAGGTGCTATTTTTTTATCCTTAAGCCATACTTCAAAAAGTGAAGTATACTTTAACTTAAAATCAAGCGAACTATGAATCATAACCGAAACCAATGCCTGATGCCCCATTATGCCAATATCGGTGATACTTAAGAAACCATGTTTTTGTAAGATCGAATCTACCACTTTCATGTTGATAGCGTCTTGCGCTCGCATGGCTTGCTGCCTCTTAGATTCAGGCCCTTTATGATTCCTAGATCGGTAAAACTGGTCTCTGTATAAGACAGTGTCTAGCGTTGGTATCAAATGCCTAAGAGAATCATGGACCTTACTTCGAAAGAAATCCGCCTTTTCGAAATTAGAAAAGATCTCATACATATTTTCTTTTGGCTGGGAACAAGAGATGAGAAAACTAAAAAAAAGAAGGAGAAAAAAAGGAGTATGATATCGCAATATTTTGCCCAAAAAATCATTTCTTTTTAAGAAGTATTTAAAATAATACATCTCCTAATTTTCCCAAAAGTAATAAGAGTGTTTGAAAATACTTAAAAAAGTAAGCCTATGAAACTTTGAATCCCCCGACAATTCTTCGTCAACTACAACCTCGTTTATTTTAGTATTCAGATAATTCACCACCGCTATCTTTCCTCTCCCCTTCAATGATTCAACATCGTATACTATACCTACCAAGTAAAGAGTGTTAGGGTTCCCTGAAAGGGCCATAGTATTCAAAATTTCACCTCTGCTCATATGCTGGAAATATTTCCTTGAATTAGTATAGCCTGGATCCTTAAAGGTAGATTTCATCAACTGAACTATATTATCTGTAAGATTGGCGCTAACAGAGGCGCATTTCATGTATTTATCAGCTACAGAAAGTATAGAGGCGTCATCTACATTTTTTAAAGCAGTAATCTTCTCTACCCTGTCCTCTTTTGTAAAAATAAAAAGCAAGCTGTTATGCACCTGACCCATACATTCATACGGATTACCGTCAACTAGATAAGCTTGCGGCAATGTTTTCGTAATTTCAGCATACCCAATTGACCCTTGGTTAGAAATTCTCGAAGTGGCCTCAGATTCAGCAAGACCAACTGCAACAGCTGTCGCAGCCACACATTCCGGACACGAGTATGAAATGGGAGCTGCGGAAACCGACTCCACAAATGCATACGCAGCGGCAGCATCCTGCAATGCAAAATTTTCCGGGTCACCACTTCCCCCAGAGCAGGACGATAAACACGTTGAAAGAATTAGAAAAACAAATACGGATACGATATTCTTTTTCATATCACTTGATTTAAATTTTTTTTAGAAAAAATGGGTATCAAGCTGAAAGTACAGTCTCAATTAGCTAAAAAAACAATAATTGAGATGTTCTTATCCCCCGTAGTTTTAATAGCAAGTAAGTGCTCCTCAAAAAGATTTTTGAATCTCAAG
>DNMB01000008.1:0-2884 GCA_003489485.1 Chitinophagaceae bacterium
ACCTGAATCTGCACAAGACCTTTGCCATTCCGCACGGCGGTGGCGGACCCGGCATGGGTCCAATTTGTGTAAAAGCCCACTTGGCTCCTTATCTACCCGGCCACACACACCAGGGTAGCTCATCGGCCGTTTCAGCGGCTCCCTATGGATCGGCTTCGATCTTGCTGATCTCTTATGCATATATCAGAATGCTGGGACCTGGCGGCCTTACCGCTGCCACCGAGTATGCGATACTCAATGCGAACTACATGCGCGCCAGACTCGAAGGGCATTACGATATATTATACACTAACCGCAACGGTCAATGCGCGCACGAATTCATTGTCGATCTACGTCCTTTTAAAAAGACAGCCGAGATAGAGGCCGAAGACGTGGCCAAGCGATTGATGGATTACGGATTTCACGCCCCTACCATGAGCTTTCCCGTAGCAGGTACGATCATGATCGAACCTACCGAGAGTGAGGACAAGGCCGAATTGGATCGTTTTTGCGATGCGATGATATCGATCAGAAACGAGATCAAAGCCATCGAAGAAGGAAAGGTCGATAAAAAAGATAATCCACTGAAGAACGCACCACACACACAACAGACCGTAATGGCTGACCAGTGGCCTCATGCATACTCTCGTCAAGAAGCGGCTTATCCGCTCTACTACGTGACGCATAATAAATTCTGGCCTTCCGTATCGAGGGTCAACAATACGCATGGCGACAGAAACCTGGTTTGCACCTGTGAACCTGTAGCCTCGTATGCAGAAGAAGCCTAAGGAGCGATCAACGAAGCCCTTGCTGGTATCGCATCGATACGACCGGCCAGTTGATCAATGACCACCACGATGCGATGTAATCGGCGCGGCGATTCTGGTAGCGCAGGTAGTAGGCATGCTCCCACACATCAAGACCCAGTAGCGGAGTGCCTTTGAGTGTAGCCGTATTCATCAGTGGATTGTCTTGATTGGGAGTGGAGCCCAGTTGCAAAGAACCATCGTTATGTAAGACCAACCAGGCCCAACCACTTCCAAAGCGGGCTTTGGCCACATCAGAAAACTGCTCCTTAAAAGAGTTGAACGATCCGAATCTTTTTTCGATCGCAGCGCCAAGGGCCCCGGAAGGAGCAGCAACTGTCGCATCAACAACAGGACGAAGCGAGTGCCAGAAAAACTCATGATTATAATGACCGCCCGCATTGTTGCGCATTTTTTCTGAGTAGTTCGAAATTTGAGCAAGCAACGAGACAAGCGAAGTAGATCGCATGTCTACCTTTTCGGCCAAACAGGCATCGCTTAGATTTTTGGTATAACCCGCCGCATGTTTTGTGTAGTGGATCTCCATGGTCAATGCATCGATGGCGGGCTCCAACGAAGCATACCCATAAGGCAATGGACGCTGTTGATAAGAAATATCATCAACTTGCCAAGGGCTGCGTTCACTTTGTGCAGCGGACCATCCCGAGATGGCCAACAAGGCTGCCGTACTTTTTAAGAACTTCCTTCTGTCGGTTTGCATAGCCTATCAGTTTTTGCTGAACAATATAGCTTTATATTTGAATTGAAAAATAGATAATGCAGCAAATTCTCTTCTTAAAAATACGATCTTTTGGCTGGCTCATGGGCCTGATCCTGATCAGCTTTGCTGCCCGGTCGCAGCAAATCGGAAGAATGGAAACGGACCGACCCGATCAGACCGAAGCGGTCTACATTACCAAAAAAGGATTCATTCAAGCAGAGATTGGTTTTAATAAAGAACGATTCTTAGGATCTTCCGTAACGGTTCATCCAACGGCTCTGTGGAAGGCCGGACTACATGAAAAATTCGAGTTGCGCATTATCACGGAGCTCAATACGGTCAAACCGCTACTGCTAAGCCCCAGTTTTCCTGAGACGCAGCGTGGCCTACTGCCCGTGCAGTTGGGAGGAAAGATCGCTCTTTGGAAAGAGAACAACATCTTACCTGCCACCTCCCTGATCTTTCATGCCGGCATTCCCTCGCTGGGTTCTAAAAGTTTTCGAACACCGAGATGGTCACCGAATTTTCGCTTTACCATGCAACATACCCTTGGCGAGCAGACCTCATTGGGTTATAATCTGGGTGCTGAATGGAATGGACTTTCGAACCAGGCCACTTGGATCTACACCATCGCCCCTGGGATAAATATTGGCAAGAGATGGTACGGCTATGTAGAAGCCTTTGGCAGCATCATACGAGGCGAAAAACCAGCCCATGCACTCGACGGTGGACTTGCTTACTATGTAAATGATGATGTAAAGCTTGACATTTCGGCCGGATTCGGCCTCTCCGAGCAAGCCATCGAAAACTATGTGGCACTTGGCCTATCCTTTCGTTTTTCGGCCTTTACAAAACGTTAGTCCCTCTTCTTAAAAAAACCTAACCAGGTAGATTCGAGCGTAAGCAGCCAACTGCTTTGAGCCATTCTGTCCATGGTCGCACCTAATTGAAAACGATAACCCAGGTTTAACTTGGTACGGCTAGAAAAGATCAATTGCAGGGCCGGAGCAAGATCAAGGTAATACCGATTGTTATCGAGCGACCGCTGGCCTAACAGCTCGGCATAGAGATTCAGATTCGTTTGGCGGTAATCGGTATATTCTTTGGGCAATAGCAGATATCCCCCCGACAAACTAAACTGCACCGTTTGAAACGTGCGGGAAGGACCGATCCAGCCACTTTTGCGTGTTGCATGCAAGACCTGCGTGTGAGAGCCGGTAAAGGAGAGTGCAAAACGATGACTCAACCTGGTTGCAATAATCCCTGCCTCGACCCCTGACTTGTCGCCCATGAGCGTTACCTCATCGTGACGAAAGGGAGCAGCCGTATACGCACCCTCTGCATAAGCTGCCAGCCGAAAATGCCGGTGGATATCATC
>DNMB01000008.1:3251-3621 GCA_003489485.1 Chitinophagaceae bacterium
TAGGTCTGCATATTTCCCCACGTACCTCCCACCCGCATGGTCCATCGACCGGTGAGCCCGGCCACGAACTGAATACTGTTGCGAAAGGTAAACCGATCGTACATGGCATTGGACCCCATCAGGTGCGTTCTTGACCGAACGGTAAGCGAGCGAGCGGGCATCACAGAGGCTGGCTCTGAAAAAACATAGAGCTCTTGGCCCGCAGCGCCAAAACACACCAAAGAAAATACAAGCAGCTTCAGTCCCTGACGAATTATCACGGTCTTTGTTTTTTATAGAGCTCCTCTAATTTTTTTTCCAATTCACCTCCATGGAGATTTCGGGCAACTACATTGCCTTCGGGATCGATCAGAAAACTGTTGGGAACACC
>DNMB01000031.1 GCA_003489485.1 Chitinophagaceae bacterium
GGTTCGCAAGCCAATGGCGAGAAAAATCCTTTTGGGGGTATTGTTCTTTTGGGGCAGCTCTCTTACCCTTCAAGCGCAGCGCAGGCTTACAGAGGCCACACTGGTCTATACGATCCATGTGGATGATAAGGATAGTGCTGCAACGCAACCTCATTTTGCGGATGGCGCCGTCAGTACCAGTTATCTCAAGGGGGCTAACAGCAGAACCGACCTTGTTACTCAGTCAGGTAAACAGTCCACTATTTTTATCAGCAAGTCGGCGCAGGTCGTACTATTGAAGGAGTATGGTAACCAGCGATACCTGACCCGTATGACGATTTCACAGTGGGAGCGGTCCAATAAAAAATACCGAGAGGCCGTCATTACGCTGCTCTCTGACACGCTTCGGTTAAAAGGTTATCTGTGTTATAAGGCCTTGGCCACCCTGGCCGATTCTACCACGTATACTATTTGGTATACGAAAGAGTTAAATCCACTCAATAAAGAATTCTTGCCCATGGCAGGGTCTGTGCCTGGTCTTATTCTTTCTTTTGAGACGTTGTTGGGCGATAAAAAGGTACGCTACGAGATCGATCAGATCGTGCTCAATCCGGTACAGCAAGTGCTCTTCGATATACCCGAGTCGGGATATAGAGTACTTGAACTACAGCATCCGTAAATAAGAAGATCAGGGAGTGCGAAGCGAGCGATTACCAAGCTCGATCTTGACCTTATTGACCAAGACATTTTTACGCAAAGGCAATGTAAAGGAATTCTTGCCCACCTGCATGGTCACATCGGTGTTTAATCTGACAACACGTTTTTGATCGGGGCTCAAGATGGTATTGCCACGAAAATCATAGCCCGATCTTAGCGAAAGGGTACCATCAAATCCAAGCGTGCGACCGCTGAGCAATTTTCTGGTAGCGGCAGATTGCCTTTTTTTGCCATCACCCAAGGTCGCATAGGCGGCGGCACCCACACAAAGAAGCATAGCCAGCGCTATGAACTTGCGGTTCAGGAAAAGGCGATATGGTGAAAATGCCGTACGCATGTGTTACAAAATTACTAAACAACGAATTTGTAACAAAGTTGATTTTTTGCCTTTTTTTTAACGGTTCGGCGGGTCATTTTGGTATGTGAGGTTGCCCCTTTGGAAAAATACACAGTTGGGGATAAAACCCTGAGCCTAAGTACGATGTTTTTGTAGTAAATTGTTCAAAACAAAGCAATAGCCATGGCAGAGCATTCCTCCCGTGAAGAAAGAGACGAAATGGCTGAGCTGCTCAGTCAGTTCGAGCAGCTTCGTACCGGCGGCGCCCAGTCCTACCTCGAAGAGGAGGCCTTTGAGAAGATCATCGACCATTTTCAGCAAAAAGAACAGCTCGACAAGGCCTTAGAAGCCGCCCAACTGGCCGTGGAGCGCTTCCCCTACTCATCTTCGCTGCAGGTTCGAAAGGCCGATATACTACTGGTCCACCGCCGTTACCGTGAGGGGCTGCGGGTCTTGGACCAGGCCCAATTGCTCGACAGCCGCGATATCAATATTTACATTTTGCGAACCGACGCCTACCTGGCCCTCGATCAGCAAGACAAAGCCGTAGCCCTGTTGCAAGAGGCGCTACAGCATTTCGAAGGAGAAGAAAGGATAGAGTTGCTCTTTGAGTTGGCGGATGTGTATGATGACTACGAAGATTTTGATAAGGTATTCGATTGCCTGAAGGGCGTGCTCGAGGTCGACCCCATCAATGAAGAGGCGTTGTACAAAATTTGTTTTTGGACCGATTTTACCGGGCGAAACGAAGAGGGCATCAAACTTCATCTGAAGATCTTGGATGATAATCCTTACAGTGAGTTGGCGTGGTTCAATCTGGGGGCGGCTTACCAAGGGCTCAAGCTTTACGAAAAAGCCATCGACGCTTATAAGTATGCTGTTGCAGTAGAAGAGAAATTCGATTATGCCTATCGCAACATGGGTGATGCCTATATACGACTCAGAAGATACAAGGAGGCCATTGAAGTGCTCGAGCGGGTCCACGAATTGGCTAAGCCCGAGGATGTGATCTTTGAGGCCATCGGGTTTTGTTTCGAGAAATTAAAGCAACCCGCGCAAGCTCGATTCAATTATCGTAAAGCATCTCATCTGCGACAAGAGGATAGCCGCATCTTGTATAAAATTGCCTGTACCTACTTTAACGAACAAAGTTGGGAGGCGGCCTATAAGCAGGTAGATACGGCCATTCGCATGCATCGAAGCCAATTCGATTACCAGCTGCTGGCCGGCGAATGTTGTATACAACTGGGTCGCACTAAAGAGGCTGTTCAACATTTTATGTTGGCCGTGCGTGCCAAGCCCCGTAACATGGCAGGGTGGGAATCGCTCATCCGTTGCTTGTACCAGGCCGAGATGTGGGAAGAGGCCTTGCTGCAAACATCTCTTTCGCTGCAAGCGACCAAAGACAAGCCACTCTTTTTGTACTACAAAGCGGCCGTGCTGTTCGGCGCCGGACGATCAAAAGAGGGGTTATTGCAACTAGAGGAGGCTCTCGATCGCGATGCCCGTTTGTTGAAGAAGTTCGTTACGCTGCGCCCTTCGATCTTGCAAATTCCGCAAGTGGTCGATCTATTGGCGCGCTACAAGCGAAAGGCGTAGGGGTGCGTTTCGTTTTGTAATTGGCATTACATTTGCACCTATGAATTATCATCTTACACAGATGCCCGACCGGCTGGTAAAGCCCCGTGTTGCGGGCCTTACCATGGTCATGGACAAAGGACTTAGCACAGATGAGGCCAAGCATTTCATGAGCGTGGCTTACCCCCATGTAGATATAGTGAAATTGGGTTTTGGTACCTCGTATGTATCACCTAACCTGAGCGAGAAGCTTGCGCTGTATCGCTCTTATGATATTCCTGTCTATTTTGGAGGAACCTTGTTTGAGGCATTCTTGATTCGTAATCAATTCGAAGACTACATCAACGTCTGTAAGGAGTTCGAGATAAGTTACATGGAGGTCAGTGACGGATCTATTACTATTCCACATGCCGAAAAGTGCGGCTATATCGAAAAGCTCACAAAGTACGGCACGGTATTAAGTGAGGTGGGCAGTAAAGACGCGGCGCACATTATTCCTCCTTACAAGTGGATCGAGTTGATGAAGGCCGAACTACAAGCCGGATCTAGCTATGTGATCGCAGAGGCTCGCGAGGCCGGAAATGTCGGTATTTACCGGGGCAGTGGAGAGGTTCGCGAAGGACTGGTGCAAGAGATCTTAACGCAGATTGCCGGCGAAAAAATTATTTGGGAAGCCCCACAAAAAGCGCAGCAACTCTATTTTATTGAATTGCTCGGATGTAACGCCAATTTGGGCAACATTGCCCCTACCGAAGTAATACCACTTGAGGCCATGCGGGTGGGACTGCGCGGCGATACGTTTCATTTTTATCTTAGCAATAAGGGCTGAGCGAATGCGTAGTTTTGGTTTAATAGGGAAACCGCTTACGCACTCTTTTTCAAAAAGCTATTTCAGTTCTAAATTCGAGCGAGAAGGGATCACCGATTGTAGGTACGATCTGCTTGAATTGGAAAGCATATCAGCGTTTCCCTCTCTTTTGCAAGATCGACCCGATCTGTTAGGTCTCAATGTGACCATTCCATACAAGCAAGAGGTGTTGCCATATTTGAGCGACTCTCATATTCCTGAAGGGATCGGTGCCTGCAATTGTATTCGCATCAGCGGTGGAGCCTGTATTGGCTACAATACAGATTGGATCGGATTCGAAAGATCACTGCTGCCGCTATTGGAGCCGCGCTACAGGGCGGCACTCGTGCTAGGCACCGGAGGCGCCTCGCTGGCCATTACCTATGTGCTTCGCAAACTTGGCATTCCCTTTACACAAGTAGGAAGGACCCTCTCCGCAAGTGCATCCATTACCTATGCGGAGTTGAGCGAAGACGATTTGCAAACTCATCAGATCATCATCAACACCACACCGTTGGGAACCTATCCCGACGCATCCTCCTTGCCCGATCTTCCTTATCAGGCCATCGGAGCAGGTCATCTGCTTTACGATCTGGTCTATAATCCTTCGATCACATCTTTTTTGCATAAGGGTATACAAGCAGGGGCCCGTATCAAAAACGGAGAAGAGATGTTACAACTTCAGGCCGAAGAGAGTTGGAAGATCTGGAACGAGTAGCCGCTATCAAGCAAGGAGCCATCAACTAGCCAAGCGCTGCACTGCTTTTTCAGCAATCGGGACCACTTTCTTTTTTTCGTAGTCATAGCATACCATAGTGGTGATGGCCAGTGCGGCTACTTTCTGTTCTCCGTTGACGGTAGTTTCTAGTTTATAAAAAAGGTCGAAGCCTTTGCTGGTAAAATTCCCTGCGCTCACCGATGCGCGCAGCGGATATCCATAATGCAACTCGCAGCGCAATTCGAACTGCGCCTTGGTCAGCATCATTCCGGATCCCTCCAGCTCAAGTTCACTGTATCCCTTTTGTGCCAAGAACTGTACACGCGCCTCTTGTAGTAAGGCCATGATGCGGTCGTTACCCACATGCCCTCCGTAGTTGAGGTCAGTGATCCGAAGGGCAATGTCGCAATGAAACGAAAATTGCGAGGGTAGCTGCGATTTAAGTGAGCTCATGTACCTTTTATTTGGATAGTAAATAGTTCTTGAGTTGATCGAAGGCCTTTCGTCGGTGACTGTACTGATTTTTTTCTTCGAGATCCATTTCTGCAAAGCACCGCGTGGCTCCCTCGGGAATAAAGACCGGGTCATAGCCAAATCCTTTTTTTCCGGAAGGGGTCTCGGCTATGTGACCCTTGCAGATGCCTTCGAAGGTTATCTCCGTTCCCTGCTCAATTAGCGAGATCACGGTCCTGAACTGCGCCGCTCTGCTTTGCTGCGAGGTAAGTGTCTGAAGCAGCTTATAGATGTTTTGATCGGCCGTAGCCTGCGCTCCTGCGTAGCGAGCGCTATGTACGCCAGGTGCACCTCCCAGGGCCGCTACTTCTAATCCGGTGTCTTCGCTAAAACAATCCGATCCGGTCAATTGGTAGATGGTCATTGATTTTTCTCGTGCATTCTCTTCGAGCGTGGCATGCGGTTCAGGAATGTCGCGATCGATGCCCGCCTCGGCCAGTGTGATCAGCGTAAAGGAGTTGTTGAGAAGCGACCGTACCTCTTGTACCTTGTGTTGATTGTTGGTGGCAAAGATCAGTTGCATGTAGTGTGATTGTGGAGCGGGCCTATAAATTGAACAGTCTTTGCAAAGAGGCCCAGCATTGCTTTCTTTCTTCTTTGTCGGTGGCAAGTTGTGTAAAATCTGGGGCGTGCATAAAGGTGCATCCTTTCCAAGCCTGCAACTGGTAGCGGGGAAAATCGACCGGTAGACCCAGTTGAGCTGGGGTCACACCAAAGCAAAGCAGCATCCGTGGCGAAAAGAAACTAAGGAGCTCTTCTTGTTGTAGCTGCGGGTAGGTTGCGGTGTTGAAAACGGCCACATCCTCTAAGGTGAGTTTGCAAGCATTGAGC
>DNMB01000007.1:0-9634 GCA_003489485.1 Chitinophagaceae bacterium
GTTCCGCTCAACCCGGCCGTCAATACAAAGAACACCAGTACGGTTCCGTGCATGGTGACCAGGCCGTAGTAGAACTCAGGCTGAATTTGTCCGCCCTTTGCCCACTGACCAAAGAAGGTTTCCAAAATGGGGAACGCCCTGTCGGGGTATCCCAGCTGGAGTCGGAATAATACAGAAAACAGTCCTCCTACAATGGCCCACACGATACCGGTGATCAGGAACTGTTTCCCGATGGTCTTGTGGTCCATGCTAAAGATGTACTTCGAAATAAAGGACTCCTGGTGATGTCCGTGCTCCTCGTGATGCGTAGTAGCCTGACCGGCTACTGTGGCAGTTGTCATCATTGTTTCACTCATTGTCTTCGTATTTAAAAGCGTTTGATCTGATTCGTTTAGTTTTTAGCGACCGTGGCAGTCATAGGGAGAGCCACCGATGCACTGTCTTTTTTAGCAGCGGGATCCTTGTCGGGATTCGCTACCAGGTACTGAGGCTTCTTCGAGGCCAACCAGGCATCGAACTCTTCTTGCGTTTCGACCACAATGGTTCCGCGCATACTCCAGTGACCCTTTCCGCACATTTGATCGCAAGAAAGTTCATAGACAAAATCGGGGTTGCCGGTCTTCTCTTTCATCTCCTTGGTGGTGAACTTGGGCGTAAACCACATGGTGGTGGGCGTTCCGGGAACGGCATCCATCTTCATACGAAAATGCACCAACCCCACGTCGTGAATAACATCTTTGGCACCGATGACCAACTGCACGGGCTTGCCCACTACCAGATGCATCTCTTGCTCAACGAACACGTCGTCGTGATTGGCGGGGTCTTCCCAGAGTTGTCCGGCAGGATTTCCGTTAACGGCATCGACCTTCTTAAAATATTTTTTTCCAAGCAACCCATCGGCACCGGGATAACGAAATTCCCAACCGAATTGCTTTCCGACCACTTCTACCACCATAGCGTCTTTAGGCGCGGGGCCGGTGATCTTGAACCAGAAGAAGATCCCAAATCCGACCAATACGGTCAGTACAATGGCGGGGATAACGGTCCAGATCAACTCCAGACGATTGTTGTGCGGATAATAATATGCTTTGCGATGATCGGACTCTTGGTATTTGTAGGCGAACCAAAACAATGCCACCTGCGTACAGATAAAAACGACAGAGGTCACGGCCAGGGTAACATACAGCATCTGATCTACCAGCTCTCCGTGATCGGAGGCGGGCTCTCCCAAAATACGGTCCTTAAGCCACTCGTTGCAGAGATACACGCCGATCAGTCCAAAGATCAAAAAGCCCAGCAACAAGAACCCGTTGATCCGGTTCGATTGCTTGCGGGCGTTTTCGTATCCCTTTATCTGTGACACATACTCACTGGCCTTGGAAATCTGCAGAATGATCACAAACACCAAAACCAAAATCGCAAGGATGAAGAATGTCTGCATAATTAATCGTCAGTTAAAGTTTCATTTATTCGTTTCGATAATCACAATGATCAGGTATGATGGATCAAGCTCTCTTTTACAAATGGATGGTTCCGGGCCAGCAAGGGAGCCTTGGTCAATGCCTTTGCTGTTGCGAACATGATCAATCCCACAAAGCCCAGCGCGATCCCCAGGTCGTAAATGATATTAGGCACCTTGTTGGGAGAAACCGCCGGAAATACCATCTGATAAAAATCGAGCCAGTGACCAAAGATGATCAACACGGCCATCAAAGCCACCGTACCGTAATTACGTTTGGCATCCCTGGTCATCAAGATCAAAAGCGGTGCGATAAAGTTGATGATGAACATCAACCAGAAGATACCCTTATAAATACCGTGCGCACGAGGCTGAAAATAGATGGTCTCTTCGGGAATGTTCGCATACCAGATCAACATGAACTGCGAGAACCACAGGTAGGTCCAAAACACCGAGAAGGCGAACATGAACTTTCCGAGGTCGTGCAAGTGCTCGTTGTTAACGTACTCCAAATAATCATTGTTCTTTAAAAAGACCACGAACAAGGTGATCAATGCAATACCCGATACGAACGTACTGGCAAACGTATACCAGCTGTACATGGTGCTGTACCAGTGCGCATCGATGCTCATGAGCCATAACCAGGGAATAGAAGACATAACCGTTAAAGAGAACAACACAATGAACAACGCTGCCCAGACGGTATTGTTAAAAATATATTTTTTACGATCCTCGAGGGTCGCCAATGGCTCATTGTCTAACTTTCTGGAGAGCTGACGCATCTTATAGCCCAACAAAGACCAGCCGGCAATGGTAATGATGGTCGCGATCGCAAAGAAAGGCTTGTTCAAAAATCCTTTTTTATGACTGAGAATAGGATCGTGCTGAACATGCTCGGCATCGGTCCAGTGGTAGATGGTATGATTATCTCCAAAAACGATGGCCAGTAAGATCGCGCCACAGATCACTCCGATCACAGGGACCACAGCCGAAATAGCTTCGGGCACGCGACGAAAGGCCATTTGCCATCCACCCCAAGCCAGCGTGGTAATGCAGATAAAGAACATGGAGGCGTTCACGACCAACAAGAAGAAGACACTGTTTTGCAACAGCGAGGCCCAAAAGCGAGCCTGCTCCTTCGGATCGTCACTGGAGCCACTGGTCACCCACAGACCAATGATCGAAAGCAGACCGAATGCCATCAGCGCCAGGGAGATTGTCTGAAAACGCTTTGGAACGGTGAAAGTAGATCGGATAGCCATCATTCGTTATTTAATATGCATGAATTCGTTTAGTTACCGGCAGGGGCCGCTGTTGCAGTGGTGGCACCGCCGGCCTCTTTTTGTTTTTGTTTAATGTAGGCCACGATCTCCCAGCGTTGTTTTGAGCTGAGCTGAGAACCGTATCCGCCCATCAGGTTCTTTCCGTATGTGATAGAGTGAAACATGGTACCCTCTGCCATATTCAAGGCAAGCGGATCACCGATCAGATTGCGGGGCGCAGCGGTATACGGACCATCGCCACCTTTCCACAACGGACCATTGCCATCGAGCTTGGTGCCATGACAAATACCACAATTGATCAGATAGATACGCTCCGCCTCTGTCATGTCAATGGCCGATGCGTCCAACGGACTCTTTACTTCGGCAGAACGCGCGTATCCAACAGAATCATTGGCAAAAGGATAAGCAGCCAGTGCCCCGCGCGCTACGGTGCCTTCGACCGGACGAGCATTGTAGTGCACACCGGCCTCTTGCAAAGCGGCCGTAGAAGCGTAGGTTTCATAGGCACGACTATAGGCCATGTCTGGCATATAGACCCGTCCTTCGTCGCGACGAACGCCACCACATCCGGCAAAGACCAACGCCAGCGCCAAGGTTCCTGTTAGTAGTATGTTTTTTCTCATCATCTGTTATTATAAAGCCTAGCGAATTAATTTTTTTCGAAACGCATCTTATCGTTGGCATAGCTACCCAACCACCAACCGGTCTCCTTCACTTCTACCTTTACATCGGTGGCGCCGATAGACTGCAAGAATTGTTGCGCCTCGGCCTCGTTGGTAGCATTGGTGCATTCCAGTGCCATCACGAACGTATCGTCTGTAGAACGAGGATTAAAGTGATCTTTCTTAACGAAGGGGGCCAACTGGCAAAGCCAGCAAAAGGTCAACACCATTCCCACCGCTGCGAACAGAACCGTCAACTCAAAGGTGACAGGGATCCAGGCGGGCAAAGCAAAGTAAGGTTTACCGCCAAAGTTGATGGCCCAGTCGATGGTGAGCGCCCAAGTAATAAATCCTACCGCCGTAGAGGTCCCGGTAATGCCATAGATAAAGCCGGCTGTATGCAGGCTCGTATCGCGCAACCCCATCTCCTTGTCCAGACCATGAATCGGGAACGGAGTAAAGACATCGTGAAGCTTGTAGCCTGCGCGACGAACTTTTTTAACAGCAGGAAACAGCACGGCCTCATCGGTAAAGCTGCCCACTATGAATTTCTTTTTCGCCATAATATCTTTTTTGCCTGGTTCTTGATTAATGTTCATGAAGATGATGCTCGCCGAACTGCGTTACCGTGTCTTCTTCTTCCTTGGTCATCTTGGCCTTGTAGTTCTCACCGTTCTTCTTAAGGATGTGCTTGATCTCGGCGATCGCAATGACGGGGAAGAATTTAGAGAACAAAAAGTAACAGGTAAAGAACAGACCGAACGTGCCCATATAAAATCCTACTTCCCAGATGGTAGGAGTATAATACGTACTCCAGGCCGAAGGAAGGTAATCGCGGTATACCGAGGTCACGATGATCACAAAGCGCTCGAACCACATACCGATATTAACGAGGATCGACATAAAGAAGGTTACGAACAAATTGCGGCGCATCTTGCGGAACCAGAAGATCTGCGGAGATAGTACGTTACAACCCATCATCAACCAATAACTCCAACCATAGGGGCTGTTCAGGTTCAGACGATTCTCCTTGAATGCGAACCACTCGTAATCGACCGCGCTGTACCAGGCCATGAACAATTCGGTGAGGTATGCAATACCCACGATCGATCCGGTCAGTACAATTACTTTATTCATTACATCGATATGCTCAATGGTAATGTAGTCCTCGAGGGCCAGCACCTTGCGGGTGATCACCAACAGGGTCTGCACCATGGCAAAACCAGAGAAGATGGCGCCCGCTACGAAGTAGGGGGGAAAGATAGTAGTATGCCATCCGGGTACGACAGAAGTGGCAAAGTCGAACGATACGATCGTGTGAACCGAAAGTACCAGTGGGGTACTCAAACCGGCCAACACCAATGAAAGCGATTCGTGACGCTGCCAGTGTTTGGTAGAACCCGTCCAACCAAACGAAGCGGCTCCATAAAAAGCCTTTCTCCATTTTAATTTAGCACGATCGCGCAAAGTGGCCAGATCGGGAATCAATCCAGAATACCAGAATAAAAGAGAAACGGTAAAGTAAGTAGAGATCGCAAATACGTCCCAAAGCAGAGGCGAGTTAAAGTTAACCCAGAGTGGCCCTCTTGAATTGGGGTAAGGGAATACGAAGAAAGCGTTCCATACACGACCCATGTGCCAGACCGGAAACTGACCGGCGCACATTACCGCAAAAATGGTCATGGCCTCTGCGGCACGGTTCACCCCTGTTCTCCAGCCCTGACGAAACAGTAACAAGATGGCTGAGATCAGCGTTCCGGCGTGACCGATACCGACCCACCAAACGAAGTTGGTAATATCCCAACCCCAACCGATCGTACGATTCAGGTTCCACTGACCGGTACCGTAAATTACTTCGGTGGTCACTGAGACTATACCGAACAGGAGCAATCCCAAAGAGATCAAGAATCCTGTCCACCATAAGCGAGAAGGCTTGGCCTCTACGGGGCGGCAGATATCTTCAGTTACCTGGTGGTAATCCTTGGTGCCATCGACCAATGGAGCTCTTACCTGTGATTCGTATCGGAGTAATGACATAGTTGTGGTTGATATAGGGGGTTCAGGTATTAATGATGGGCGGCTTCTGGTTTTGCGGCATCGTGAGCAGGAGCGGCATGATCTGATTTATTGTCTCCGTGCGCAGGGGCAGCATGATGTGAGTCGGCTTCGATGATCTCATCGGTGTTACGCACCTTGGCCAGATAGCTTACGTTGGGCAGCACGTGCAGCTGCTCGAGTACGTAGTAGCTACGATTCGTGTTATTGGCGCGTACGGCGGTAATGGCACTGCTGGGATCGTGTACGTTTCCGAATACGATGGCATTCGAGGCGCAAGCGGTCTGGCAAGCTGTTTTGGCTTCGCCATCCTGCAAAGGACGACCGGCCTTCTTGGCTTCGAGTTTGGCAGCTTGTAAACGCTGAAAACAGAAAGAACATTTTTCGATCACTCCGCGAGAGCGAACCGTTACATCGGGGTTCAGCACCATACGGGTCAGATCGTCGTTCATTTGCTCTACCACAGGATCGAGCTTGCCCACCAGTTGTTGGTCGCGATTGTTGGGGAAGCTATCGGCACCGGTGTAGTCGGCCCAGTTAAAACGACGTACCTTAAAAGGACAGTTGTTGGCACAATAACGTGTACCGATACAACGGTTATAGGTCATTTGATTGATCCCTTCCGCACTATGGTTGGTGGCAGCAACAGGACAAACGTTCTCGCAAGGAGCATTGTCACAATGCTGACACATCATGGGCTGAAACACCACACCCTTTAATTCATCGGGGTTGTTGGCATCGCTCACAAAATAACGATCGATGCGAAGCCAGTGCATATCGTGATAGCGAAGCACTTCGCTCTTGCCCACCACCGGAACATTGTTCTCGGCATGACAAGCCACCACACAAGCACCACAGCCATAACAAGCATTCATATCAACGTTCATCCCCCATTTGATACCGGGCTGTTCGTGCATGGGATACAGTGTACCCTCTTTACGAAAATCAGTTGTAGTACCATCCTGGCTCTTTCCATAGGTCTCTTCGAGATGATTGCGATAATCGGGAATAACAGAAGGGTGTTTCTTGAGTGTGGCCAGCGTGGTCTCGCGCACCACTTCAACACGATCCTCATAGGTATTGTGGATCTGCATCTGTGCGACTTTCTCTTTGCGCTTGGCATCTGTGATAGTAGCGACCGTATTATAAGAAACACCGGTTTCGGTGCGCGTTGTAAAGCAATAGGCATTCTTTCCGATGCCCCCGGCGGTGCGTCCTAATTTCTCACTGCGGCCATATCCCAATGCAACGGCAATGGTATTGGCTTGCATACCCGGAATAATCAACACGGGTAACTCGATCTCTTGCTTGCCAACGGTAATTTTAATGACCGGCTTTTGTGGATAGTATTCGTAGTTGTTGCTTTCTTTTTCCGTTCCATTAAGCAGATTAACACCCAACAACTCTTTGGCCATCGTCATACTGACAAGTGCATAGTTGCCCCAAGTGGCCTTGGAGATGGCATCTGGCAATTCCTGTAACCAAGGATTGGTAGCACCCGTACCCGTACCAATAGAGGCTTTTTGATACAATACCAGTTCCGTTCCGGTAATGGCATTCGCCGATGTAATGGCTTGTGCGGAGGCCGCTAATGTTGCGCTGCTGTAAGAACCGGCAGCGGCAGGTAACGACTTATCTTGTAATCCTTCTTGCAAAATTGAATTGAAAGAAGCTTCGGATCCCAACTCCCTTGTCCAGTATTGCTTAAAATATTCTTCGTAAGAAGTATCGTTTCCACTCCACTTCAACAAGGAGGTTTGAAAGGCTCTGGTCTTGAACAAAGGATAAATAGTAGGCTGAATGAAGCTCACCACTCCGGCTTTGGGAGAAGCATCACCCCAACTCTCCAAATAATGATGAGAGGGGATCGCAAACTGACAAAGTTCGCTGGTCTCATCCATGCGCTCGCTGAACGATACGCTCAGTTTTACGTTACCCATGGCCGATGCAAAACCGGCGGCATCATGGTATGTATAAGCGGGGTTGGCACCGTAGATCATGATCGTACCAACGGTACCGGCTTGCATGTCTACGATGAGCTGCTCGAATTCACTGTCAATACCGGCGCGGTAATTGACGGGCTTGCCCCAATCAATTGTTTTTCCATAGGCTCCGATAGCGTTGTTGATGGCATTGACAACGACTTGTACGTTCTTATCGTTGCTTCCGCACACGACCAAAGAAGTGCCTTTATTATTGCGCAGATCGGCGGCGGCTTTTTCAATACCGGCCTTCAGTTTCGCATCTTTTATTCCGTTTACACCCGATCCTGATACGGCAGATAACAAGGCGAGAGCCACCAATCCGGTCTCGGAAGGACGACAAACGAAGCGCTCATCGGCGCTGGCTCCCGTCATGCTCAAATATCCTTCGAACTGATAATGCTTGCTCATAGAAGGATTCTTCTCGTCGATCTTTCTTCCTACGGAATATCCTTTTGCAAATTCAACAGGGCTCAACCAGCTACCCAGAAAATCGGCACCGAGACTTACCACCACCTTGGTGGATGCAAAATCATAAGAAGGCAAACGACGACCGAATCCGGATGCTTCATTGGCCAATAACATACCGCTGTAAGAAACGGCATCGTATTGCACATGGCGAAGTCCGGGGTACGCTGCAATGATAGCTTTTGTAGAGGGCGAGTTGATCGTGCCCGTCAGCAACACTTTACTGCCGCTGGCACTGTTCATAGCATCGGCCACTAACTTATCGAACTGTTCGAATGTAGGTACTTCTTCAAAACGCGCTTGATCTCCCTTACCTACTTTTTGCTGCGGAAAACGAAGACGGTGCGTATCATACAAATCCAACACAGAGGCCTGCACACGTGCGGACGTTCCGCCACCGGTAAAACCACAACGATCGTTTCCTTCTATCTTAATAGGACGACCATCGCGCACCTTGGCAAGCACGGGCACCACATCACCTTCTTGTACAAAGGTGGTGGCGTAATACTGAGCCACACCGGGAATGATGTTCTCGGGACGATTGGCAAAGGGGATCGCTTTTTTAACGGGAATCGTACAGCCCGCTGCAAGACTTGCGGCTGCGGTGCTGAATCCCAGGTATTTTAAAAAATCCCTACGGGGGGCTTTGGCATCGAGCAGTCCTTTGTCGTCGAAGCCCTCAAAGGGTAACTCTTCGCGAAACTCATCCTGCTGTTGCTTGGCAAACTGCTCGCTTTCATTTACCTCCCCGAAACTCTGCCAGTACTTTTTTTGGCTCATATTATCCTTGGTTGGTTGGGTTCAAATATTGAATCAATAGTGACACTTCTGGCACTCCAGACCGCCGATATCCTTAACGGATACGCTGTCCATTTTACCAGACTTGATATCATTATGAAACTTTTCGTAGATACTATAGAATTTATTGCCTTTGGTGCTATCGTAGTTGAATTGCACCTTGGTTTCGCGGTGACAGTTTATACACCATCCCATGCTCAGGTCAGACACCTGCTTTACCTCGTCCATGGCCTGCATTTCACCGTGGCAGCTCTGGCACTGCACCTTGCCGGCGTTTACGTGCTGGGCGTGGCTGAAATAAACGTGGTCAGGCAGATTGTGAATCTTGATCCACTCGATAGGCTTGGCCATGGAAGGATCCCACTTGTTAGGGTTATTGGGATCGAATCCGGCAAACTCATACAGCTTTTGGATCTCGGCCGTACCATCAATCTCATTTCCTTCTTCGTCGAAAAGTTTGGGGCCTTTCTCATAGGCCTGAATGGCCTTGTGGCAATTCATACAGGTATTCACAGAGGGAATGGCGGCATGCTTGCTCTGCTCTGCACTACCATGGCAATACAAACAATTGATCTGGTTGATACCGGCGTGCACCTTGTGTGAGTAATAAATGGGCTGTACGGGTTGATAATCTTTTTGGCGACCCAATCCGATGGCCCCTTTGGCGACCATGTATCCGCCAAACACAAAAAAGACGATAGAAAGGATAGCGATGTTGGTTTTATTACGCCAAAATGGGATCGGCTCGGGGAGAGTCACACCCTCTGCCTGGTCAGACAGCTTTTTTAAATTACTGTTGACCTGCATCAAGATCAAGGCAATGACACCCAAGAGCAAAGAGATGATGCCAAAAAGAACAGAGCTTTGATTATCAGACCCTTGTGATGCATCAGCAGCACCGGCAGCGGGGGCTGGAGCAGGCTTGGC
>DNMB01000007.1:10017-10420 GCA_003489485.1 Chitinophagaceae bacterium
GCGGTCATCATGGACCCATACTCGGCTTTGAGCCCCTGTGTGTAGGGATCCTTAGCCATGTAAGCGGCAGGGTTGTTGATCCAGGCCAGCAATTCTTTGTGGTCGGCCCATTTGTGTCGCTCCTCCAAACCGGCCAGTGCAGGTCCGGTTGCTTTTTTTAACACGTTGTGACAAGAAGCACACTTGCTCATAAACACGGCTTTCCCCGCGGCAGCATCCTGCGCGCTAGTAGACGATATGGAGAAAATCAGAAGGGAAAACAGAAGAGCGGTCAGATGTTTTAAGGCAGCTTTATTGGACATCATATTCGCAATTAATCTGGAATGTGGATAAATAGCTCTTAATTAGGCGCAAATTTAAGCCAAGCCTCGTTCCAAATGGCATGAAATTTTACTTTTTTTTT
>DNMB01000106.1 GCA_003489485.1 Chitinophagaceae bacterium
TGGATTTGCCCTTCCCCCCATTGAGGCTTTTGAAAAAAAGATCACCCCGCGTACCAAGGCCATTTTGATCTGTAATCCTAATAATCCTACCGGCTATCTCTACAGTGCACAAGAAATGATGGCGCTTCGCAGTATCTGTCTTTCGCACGATCTCTATCTTTTCAGTGATGAGGCCTACCGTGAGTTCGCCTACGAAGGTGAATGCATGAGTGCTCTTCAATTAGAGGGAATGGATCAGCAGGTCGTAGTGATGGACACCATCTCGAAACGCTACAGTGCCTGCGGTGCCCGCATTGGCGCATTTGTAACCAAGAATAAAGAGGTTTACGATACCGCCATGAAATTCGCACAAGCCAGACTTAGTCCGCCGGGTCTGGCGCAGATATTGGGTGAGGCTGCCGTAGATCTGCCTGCCAATTATTTCGATATTCCCAAGGCAGAATACCGGGCCCGCAGAGATCTTTTGATCAAGAGACTGAATGCTATACCCGGCGTGGTTTGCCCCAATCCAGGTGGCGCCTTCTATGCCATGGCAAAACTGCCGATCGATAATAGTGATCGCTTTTGCCAGTGGCTGCTGGAGTCTTTCTCGTACGAAAATCAAACTCTGATGCTGGCCCCGGCTACCGGGTTTTATGGTACCCCCGGACTCGGTGAGCAAGAAGTTCGATTAGCTTATGTGCTGAATAGGAATGCCATCAATGCCGCAATGGATTGTTTGGAAAAGGCGTTGGAGTGTTATCCGGGGAGGGTAGAGTCAGATAAATAAGAGAAGACTTGAAAAAGCAAAGAGTTATATTTCTGTTTCTGGTCTTATACGGATTCTCTTCTGTTGCGCAACCCTTTATCAATGAGATCAACCAATTCAAAAAAATCGATTCGATACAGTCCCCTCCTCAACGACCCGTTTTATTTATTGGCAGCTCTTCATTTACCAATTGGAAAGATGTGCAAGACTATTTTCCGAGACATACCATTTTGAATCGAGCATTTGGTGGCTCATCGCTAACTCATTTGATTCTCTATGCCGAGGAAGTGATCTTTCGCTATCAACCAAAACAAATAGTTATTTACTGCGGCGAGAACGATCTGGCAGCCAGTGAACTGGTAACGGCCGACTCCGTGCTACAACGATTCAAAAAATTATTTTTCATGATCCGTGAAAAACTACCCGCTACGCCGGTTCTTTACGTCTCTATGAAACCCAGCCCGAGCAGAAAAAAACTGCTTCCATCGATAGAAGCGGGTAATCAAAAAATAAAATCATTTCTGACCACACAGCAAAAAAGTTACTTCTTAGATGTTTACTCCGCTATGCTGACGCCACAAGGAGCAATTCGCAGCGAGATCTTTACCGCCGATAGCTTACATATGAACAAACAAGGATATGCCCTATGGCAACCGCTCCTTGAACCTCTCCTCCATCTTTGAGCGGTCAAACAGAGACTCATGGTTAGAGAGAAAGACCGTTGCTACGCCGTTACCGATAAAATTAGTGATGGCGCGGGCCTCCGACATAAATCGATCTACACCCAACAGTAACGCAAGCCCCTGCACAGGGATCACTTTTACGGCCGCCAGCGTAGAGGCCAAAATAATAAAACCGCTGCCGGTAACTCCGGCGGCACCCTTTGAGGTAACCATCAACACGCCGATGATAGTGATGACCTGTTCCCAAGAAAGTTGAACATTGAAGACCTGCGCCAAAAAGACAATAGCCATCGAAAGATATATTGATGTGCCATCCAGATTAAAGGAATAGCCCGTTGGGACGACCAAGCCAACCACCGATCGATTACAGCCCATAGCTTCGAGTTTGGTCATAAGAGCAGGCAGTGCTGCTTCGGAGGAGGATGTGCCCAGTACGATCAGGAGTTCATCGCGTAGATAGCGAAGAAATTTCCAGATACTAATTTGATAATAGCGCAATACGGCACCCAAAACAAAAATGATGAACAAAAACATGGTCATGTATACACACAACATAAGTTTGCCAAGAGGAAGCAGTGCCGCCAGGCCATACTTTCCAATGGTAAATGCCATACCGCCGAAGGCCCCTACTGGAGAAAGTTTCATGACCCACCCCAGTGCCTTAAAAATATAATTAGCCGCCCACTGGACTTTAGCCAGCACAACCCCCTTGTAGGTTGAACGACTTAACAAAATACCTGCCACGATCGAGCCAAGCAAGAACTGAATGGTGCTGTTTTCTCTAAAAAAAGACATCATGGAGATCTCGCTACTGTTACGATATTTTGAAACATCGGCAACAGTAACGCTCGATGTATCGATTCCGGCACCAGGTTTTACAATATAGGCAACTGCGATTCCAATGATCAGCGCAAGCGTTGTAACGACCTCAAAATAAAGAAGGGCCTTACCACCAATTCGACCAACTTTTTTCATGCTATCCATACCGCAGATACCCGTGATGATGGTAACCACAATAATTGGATTAATAAAAAGCTTGACTACCTCTATAAAGTATTTTCCGAGTGGCTGCATGGAGACGGCTGTAGCCGGTGAGAAATGTCCAAGAAAAATACCCGCCAAAATGGCCATAAGCACCCAAAAAGTGAGGTTCTTACTGATTTTTTTTACGG
>DNMB01000012.1 GCA_003489485.1 Chitinophagaceae bacterium
TGTTCTTATCGATCTCACCTTGGGGGATCGGCCAAAGCTTATAGCGAGAGTTGGTATTAACGCGTGTTTGAGCTCTTGTCTTTAACCGCTTCGTAATACTTGCTGCTGAATAGACCGGCAAACCATCGGCGTTAAAGCTAGGTGTCTCAGCGGGATCGGCAGGATTTAGCGATACCCCTACTACTGGCATTGTCATTGCCGTATTGTAAAGATCCCAGCGACGCAGATCGATCAGACGAAGTCCTTCGCCGGCAAATTCAACCGCACGCTCTCTGCGAACGATCTCGCGCAACTCTGCGGCCGAGCTAGTGGTAACGGCAGGCATACCGGCACGGGCACGTACGGCATTGATGGCATTCCAAACGGTTCCATCAATTTCTCCCAACTCAATTTTTGCCTCGGCATAGGTCAACAAGATCTCTGCATAGCGCATGTTGATGTAACCAGTCTTAGTTTCCCAAGAATACTGCGTGGAGTCAACATACTTTCTCCAGATGTATCCAACTCCTCCACTGCTACCGGTAGCGCCGGCAAACCAGGGAGAGACCAGGTAGCCGATCCAGTCGATATTGTTGGGACGGCTGTCGTACACTCCGGTATTCCAGTTAAACTTGAACACCACATTGCTATAGATATTGAAAATGGTACGCTCTTTAGGTTGTACATATGGAAGGTTTGGAGCCAGCGCTGTGTTGTGTACCATCGTGTCACCTTGCATATACAAGGTCCAACGAAGACGAGGATCGCGATTTTGAGAGGGTGCAGCGGGATTATATACAGTAGAGCGATCGATCCTGTTTCCATCTCGTGCCTCGAAGAGATCCACTAGTTGCTGACTAGGAAAGTGGCTGCTCTGTGAAGTACCCACCTGACGAGGAATGGTCAGTACGGTCAGCCAGTTCTGTGGATTCAGTACATCGGTAGGATACGTTTGAACGAACATCAGCTCACGATTCACATTGGCACGCTGACCGGCCAGCATGAACAGATCCGTGTAACGAGGATTGAGTCCGTATCCGTTCGAAGAAATAACGGCAAGTGTAGCGGCCTTGGCAGTAGCATAATCCTTGATCAGCATGGCCAGACGAGCCTTCAGCCCCAGGGCCACACCTTTGTTGACGCGGCCATAAGCGATAATTGGCTGTGAACCGCCAGCGTCAAACCCGGCTACGGCTTCATCAAGATCTTTGTACAAGCTTGCCACTGCAGCGGCAGTAGGTGTTCTGGCAATGGTCTCATATTCCGAAGGATCCAGCGGCTTGGTGTAGAACACCGGATCGCCGAACCATCCGATCAAATGATAATAGGCCCAGGCACGCAGCACCAGCGCCTCTGCACGCATACGCGCATAGCTAGAGGGTGCTACATTGTCTTTGCCCTTTGTCATACCATCGAGCATGGTATTGGCACGGCTGACCAGACGATAGGCCTGTTGCCATGAGTTACCCGGCAATGAGTTGCTGATCAAAAAAGGACCGCCATCACCCATCGCTACTTGGTCTTCGGCATTACCCGTACGCTTGATGGCCAGGTCGGTCGAAGATTCAATGGCAAATAATAAAGGCGTGTTGTTGGGGAACTGCCAGAAAGCAGCTGCATAGACGCCGTTGAGGGCCAGATTTATTTCTTCCTCCGACTGCATAAACGTGGCCGATGAAGAACTATCCAGCGGCTGGCGGTCGAGGAACTTGCTACAACCCGCTACACCTAGCAGGGCCGAAAGCATCAGTATGGAACTTATCTTTTTCATACTATCCTAATTTAGTTGATTAGAAGTTAATGTTTACGCCAAAGGTGAATGTTCTCATCAACGGATAGAACTCCGCATTCGCGTTGTTGATCTCAGGATCAAATCCGTCCCAGGCATTGGTAAAGGTCAGCAGGTTCTGTCCACTTACATATACCTTGGCACTGCTAAGAGGCACACCTGTTTTCTTTAACCAAGCCGCCGGCACACGATAGGCCAGATTTACGTTCTTAACCCTAAAGAAAGAGGCGTCTTTGATCCAATGAGAAGAGGCCACAAAGTTGTTGCCTCCCGATCCGGAGGGCAGCAAGCGAGGAAAACGCGCATAAGGATTGGAGGGCGTCCAAAAATCCTTGTGCATGTTGAGCAATGAGGCCGCAAAGTCTCCGCTGGCAAAGGGAATAGCACCAGTACCACTGTAGTAGTTGTTGCGCATACCCACACCCTGACCAAATACATTCAGATCAAAGTTTCCGACAGAAAGATTGACATTGATGCTGTACTCATAGCGGGGAAAGTTGTTACCAATAAACGTGCGATCGAAATTGTCGACCTTTCCATCGGCCTTTCCATCAGGACCGCTGATATCGGCATACTTAACATCGCCGGGTTTGGTACCCACCGCAGGATTCGAGTTCCAGGGAACACCGAATTGTACGGGAGAATTCTTGACATCGTTCGAATCGCTGAAGTAGCCGAGTGACTGAAAACCAAAATAAGACCACAGAGCCTGTCCGGGCATAGCACGGATTGAACCTCCATCCAAGAAAGGTACGCCAGGTAAAGTCAATACTTTGTTACGAACATCCGAGATCATAGCCGTTACATCCAACTTCACCTTATTGCTAAATGATTTGCGGTAGTTGGCACTAAACTCCCAACCCACGTTCTCCATTGAACCCGCATTGATAAAAGGTGAGTTAAGGCCCACATAGGTAGGAATGGGACGGCTCAGCAACATCTGGTCCACCTTACGCTCGTAATATTCGAAGGTCAGTGTCAGATTGTTTTTTACGGTCAGGTCTAAGCCGATGTTGGCCTGACGAGATTCTTCCCAGGTAATACCAGGGTTGGGGGCATCCAACAATGCATAGCCCAGTGTATTGATGTTATTGATATAATTATTGGTACCGTTCAAATAATTCGACGCGTAAGCAGAGGTACCGAAATTAACAGCGAAAGGATAGATCTCAGGAAGGGCCTGGTTACCCAAAATACCCCAAGATCCTCTCAGCTTACCAAAGGTGATCACATCAGATAGACCACTGAAGAAATTCTCCTTAGAGAAGATCCATCCGGCAGAGGCAGAGGGAAAGAATCCCCATTGCTTATCGAGTTGTTGAGAGAAGCGAGACGATCCATCATACCGACCGTTCACTTCCAGAAAATACTTATCGTCGTAGTTGTAGTTAAGACGAGCATAGAAACCGGCCAACGCTGTTTCGTAGGCACTTCCGGCATTGTTCAGGTTGCCACTACCCAAATTCAAATAAGGTTGATTGGGATTGAGGAAGCCCGTGCGAGAAGCAGAGATACCAGAGTAGGTGAATTCCTCGGTCTGTGCACCACCCAGCAACTTGATGGTATTGGCACCAAAACGCTTGGTCCAAGTAGCCTGTGCCAGGTAAGTGGTGCGAACATTGGTTGAATAGGATTCACTCAAGCTGGTAGAACCAGGCCAAGGGGCCACACGGTCGTAACCTAAGGTTGTCAGATTGGGTACATAGATGTCCGCATTCTTCGTGAACGATTTTCCATTGGGCACCCAGTATTCGCGCGCCCAATATCCTTCGACCTCTACGCTGTTTACAGGCTTGAACAAGAAGCCCACTTTGGTGAGCATGCTATTAACCCGTGATACGGAGGTACCGGCTGCTTCGGCCATGGCCAACGGATTTCTATTGTTGGTTTGCCCTGCTGTTCCATACATGCCGGGGCCATACTTGCCGCCGCCAATAGCAGGAAGACCGATGGCCTGGCGAATAATGAACTCAGGCGATCCGGTAGAGGGAGCCGTGGTGCGGCTATTGTTGATGTTCAGTACCCCGTTGATGCTCAGTTTCTCGTTGAGCTTAAAATCGGGATTAAAACGAATGTCATATCGCTGAAAACTATTATTGGGGATCAATCCTTGCTGATTCAAGTAGGTGACCGAAGCAAAAATATTGGAGTTATCTCCGGCAGAATTAACGGTTACGTTATGATTTTGCATCAGACCACTGTTGGTGAGCAACAGACCCAACCAGTCGGTGTCGATCACATCAAGGTTGTTGGCCGGAGTGCTTCTATACTTGTCGATCAATGTCTGTGTAAACAAGAATGCATTAGGGTTGCCGGTACGATTTTGCTCGGCCACGTTGCTGAGTTCCATGTGCTCAACGGCGGAGGTGCGCTGGGGAATGGCAGTAGCATCTTGCTTAGACAAGAACGCATTGTAGGCCACTTGTACTCCTTTTCCTTTTGCTCTGCGCGTTTTGACCAGAATTACACCATTGGCAGCACGGGCACCATAGATAGCGGTAGAGGCCGCATCTTTTAAAATGGTGATACTCTCGATAGCATTGGGATCGATCGCATCAAAACCAGATACGACACCATCCACCATAATGAGGGGACTTTGTCCAGCGTAGATCGAACCGAGTCCGCGAATACGAATGGAGGCACCATCGCCACCGGGGCGACCAGATTGCTGTTGCACCGTTACACCGGGAGCCAATCCTTGCAAAAGATTGCTGGCCGTGGCCACTTGTCTTCGCATCAGATCTTCTTGCTTTAGTGTAACGACCGAGCCGGTAAGGGTAGCCTTACGCTGCTGGCCGTATCCTACTGCCACCACTTCGGAGAGGGTCGCATTAACAGCCTGCAATTGCACATTGATGGTGCCACCGGAAACTTTTTGCTCCTGACTCACCAGGCCTACACTGCTAAATACCAGTGTCTCACCCGTGGCTGCACTGAGCGAGTACAGACCCGAAGAGTTCGTTACGGTTCCGACAGACTTTCCTTTGACAGTAACGGAAACACCCTCAAGGGCATTACCATTTGCATCGGTAACTCTACCGGCAACCTTGGCTTGCTGTGCCTGTGCCATACCCATCAGCAGGGCAAGCATCCAACACAGAATAGTTGCTTTTTTCATAATCAGGGTTTTGATGTTTGGATTTTTATATAATTAAAGTTGAATAACTCCTTGGTGATTGACGGGATAGTTCGAAAACGGGTCGAGCAACGAATCGAGCAGCACTGCCAGTTCCCGACGAGTGATGGGTCGTTGCAAGTTAAAATCGGTGAGTTGCCATTGCCTCCAGTTGGTTCTTGCAAGTTCGATAATTTTTGATACATCCCAGTTGGGTATGGTATTTTTTGATACCGAGGCAGCTCGCTTCCGTAGCAGCGAGAGCCAGTACAGGGAACCCTCAATGGTCAGCCATGCTGCCTGATCGGCTTGGGCTCTTTCTTTTGATCCAAGCATTACGGGCGGAATCGACGAAATAAATTGTCCTGTCGAGATCGTAGAATCCGGATAGAACCACGTACGATTGGCCCA
>DNMB01000207.1 GCA_003489485.1 Chitinophagaceae bacterium
CCTTGCAAGGCGCCTCGGTCAGGCTTTTTAGGATACAAGACAGTAGCGTAACGTATGCTACCACCAGCGATGTACAAGGAGACTTTCAGATTTCCTCTATAGGCGCGGGGCACTACAGGCTCTGTGTCAGTTACGTGGGGATGCGTACTTTTTGTTTGGATAGCATCTGGTTTAGAGCCGAAAAATTAAATTTCAACATACCTGATATTATATTGAAAAACAGCACTTCAGAGCAATTGAATGAAGTGGTTGTCTATGCCGAGAAACCACTTTTTGAATCGCGGGGAGGCAATATCACCTACAATGTTTCGGAGTCTGCCGCGGCAGCCGGTTCCAATGCCGCGGAGCTGTTGACACAGGTCCCACTTGTTACCCGCGATCCCGATGGAAAGATCTCGCTGCGCGGCAAAGAGCCCAGAATATTGATTGATGATAAGCCGGTGGAATTAAACCTGCAGCAGCTACAAGATCTGTTAGAGTCCATGCCGGGCAGTTCGATCGAAAAGATAGAGGTCATGACCCAGCCCCCTCCACAATATGCCAATGAGCAGGGTGGTGTTATTAATATCGTAACGAAAAAGGGTAGGGTCGGAAAAAGCGGAAGAGTTTCGCTGGCCTATGGTACCCGGGGAGAGCGAAATCTGAGTGCCAACTTCTCGTACAGAAAAAATGGTCTTACCCTGTCGCTAACAGCGGGGTATAACGACAATATTTTTACAGGAGAGAGCTCATCGCAGCGTCAAAACAATTACCCCGATAGCAGTAATTTTTTATCGATCAATAACCAAAACGAAAATCGTTCGTCTCGGCCCACTGCTCGCTTTGCGATCGATTATGAGCCGGGTAAAAGATCGTTATTGAATCTGGTATTGCAGTACAATAGTAATTCGGCAGAGAATTTTTCTACTACACGCTTTACTAACCTGAATCGGTTCAACGTCATCAGCCGCGCCAGTGATCGTACTGTTTCGGGGGTTACTTCGAATCATAGCCCGGGCGCGACCTTCAGTTATCAGTACAAGCCCAGAGCTGGCGAGACCGTTAAATTGATCGCCAACTATAATTATTCGATCAGTGACAATGACAGGGATTTTTATCAGCGTTACTATTTTGCCAACCTTCAGTTTACGGGTGTCGATTCATTGCAACGACAGCTGATCGATCAAACGGTAAATAGCTACACGATTCGATTGCTCTACGATAAGATGTTGACGAATAAAAAAACTTTCTTTTCGCTAGGAAGTTACTACCAGCATGGCGCTCATCATGTAGTAAACGAGGCGAGCTACAAAAAAAGACCTGAGCAGATCATGTTGCCCCTACAAGGGCTCAGCAATGACTTTTGGTTTTATCAGGGGGTGGGCAATTGGAGAATGTCGATACGGCAACTACTGGGCGCAGAGACCAGTATTACGGCCGGCACAGCGCTGGAGCAGACCGCTATTGTCTTTGATCTGATAACGGAAAATAGAAAGGTCAACAACCGATATAGCTCTTGGTTGCCTTTTGCCAACTTTAACAAGAACTGGAAAGATAAGCTGTCGCTTACCTTGTCTTACCGGCGTACGCTCAACAGACCTGGTATGGGGCAGTTGAATCCTACGATCGATTTTTCTGATCCGTACAACGTACGGTTCGGTAATCCTTTTTTAAATGCGTCGGGTGCGCACAATTTCGATCTGGTCTTGAGCAGAACGCGGCCAAACTATTTTCTGAACATGGGGGTAGGATATAACATCATCGAGGATATCTTTAGCCAGGTGCGCACCCTTCTCGATGCGGGCAAAACGCAAGTTACCTGGGAGAACATCAGCGGCAGAAAGGAGTTCGAGCTTAGTACATGGAACGGGGTCAATTTGTCTGCGAAATTTAAATTGACCTTTAATGCGAACCTGACGCTTCAGCGGTACAGCCTTTACGATCGTGTTGTACGCAAATTCAGAAACGGTACTTCTTATTCTTCTTCTATAGGGTATTCGTGGGTACCCAGCGATGTGTGGAATGCCAATGGTACGTTCAACGTGAATCGGTTTGCCAATCCGCAAGGATTTGCTAATTGGACGGCCGCCATTCAGATGGCACTGCAAAGAAAGCTACTGAAAAAGAAATTGCTGGTTACGGCAACGCTAGTAGATCCATTCATTAACCAGCGGCGCAAGAGCTTTACGTACGGGCCTAATTTTACGCTCGAGAGTTTTTCGCTTACTCGTACACAAAACTACCGACTAACGATCGCCTACTTACTGAGTGCGAAGCGGAGGTCAGTGACGCGCTAGTTTTTTTGCCAACCAACTTTTCGATACCGGAACGATCCATTGCGAGGCAAGGGCCGCTTTGTTGGTGACCGTATTATTGAAGTAGAGCGTATCGCCAGTAATAAACCCTTTTTCTAAGGCATAGTCGATCTGGGCGAGCGGCAGCAGCTCAATTTTGTCTTTGACCACAAAGGCCAGCTGAGTACGGTCAAATAGCGATGTAGAGAATTCTTGTTCCAGTTTTTTTATAAGAGCCACTGAGCTGTCGGTGCTGCAACCGCTAACGGTAGTGGCAGATTCATCAGCTAGTAGCACTATGAACTGGCCAAAGAATAAAAAGCCCTTTCCTTTTACCGGTTGCCCATGAGATTGCCATTGTGATGTAAAGGTGTTAAGTCTTTCTTCGATGCTAAGCGCTTCGCCGATAGAGAATAAACGAGGCGATTGATAGATCCATACACGGGCCTCATCGGCAAAGTCCCCGGGCAGCAATGGGAGGTAGGTGAGATTCATCGACACTATTTTGTAAGTTGAGAAGCGACGATCTCGGCAATGTCAAGCACTTTTACCTGGTCTTCTTTTTCGGCCAATTTAACCCCGTCGCTGAGCATGGTATTGCAAAAAGGGCAAGCAGCTGCTATGACCGTGGCCCCGGTTGCCAATGCCTCTTGGCTTCTTTCGGTGTTGATTCTGGTATCTCCTTTCTCTTCTTCTTTGAACATCTGAGCTCCTCCGGCCCCACAACAAAGCCCATTGGTTCGACAGCGCTTCATTTCTACCAGATCGGCATCGAGCCATTCCAGTACTTGGCGGGGAGCTTCGTAAATTCCATTGGCCCTTCCTAAATAGCAGCTATCGTGGTATACGATCTTTTTGCCCGTAAAGGAGCCACCGCCTTGCAATTTGATCCGACCTTCATTGATCA
>DNMB01000112.1 GCA_003489485.1 Chitinophagaceae bacterium
CTGCATTATCGAGGGAGCGAGACTGGCTCGCCCGGGCGAGTTTACCCAGCGTGCTTTTTTAAAGGGTAAGTTGGACCTTGCTCAAGCCGAATCAGTGGCCGATCTTATAGTGGCGGGGACCCGTGCAGCGCAGCGTACTGCCTTGCAAGGTTTAAAAGGAGGTTTTTCTGCCGAGCTCTCCGTGTTACGCGAGCAGCTCTTGCAATTTTCGGCCTTGCTTGAACTCGAACTCGATTTTTCGCAAGAGGATGTTGAGTTCGCCGATCGAGAAAAACTTACCGCACTGCTGCAACAGCTGGAGCGATCTACATTTTCTCTATTGGAGTCATTTAAGTTGGGCAATGCCATTCGCAATGGTATTGCAGTGGCCATTATCGGTAAGCCCAATGCGGGCAAATCGACCTTGCTCAATAGTTTGCTCAACGAAAACCGTGCGCTCGTCAGCGATATACCCGGTACCACCCGCGACACGATCGAGGAAGTACTAAACATCGAAGGAATTTTATTTCGTTTAATTGATACCGCCGGACTTCGTTCGCAAACGACCGATGTAATTGAGTCTGCTGGTATGGAACGCAGTATCGAAAAGATGCGCTCTGCCGATCTGGTACTCTATGTATTCGATTGTACACAGCCACTCGAAGAAGTGATCGCCTGGCAACAACAGGCCAAGATAGAGGGTTTGAACTTTTTGTTGGTGGCCAATAAGTCGGACCTGTTGAATGGATCATTGCAGCAATCGGACGACCCGGCCCTCAACGATGCAATTATGATCGCGGCCAAAACGGGTCAGCACATTAAACAACTGACCGACGCCATGATTGCGAAGGTGCTCACCGGTGGTCTCGATACGGAGCATACCATTGTCACCAATGCCCGTCACTTTCAGGCTTTGCAAGAAGTACATAAGGCATTATTGGATGCCCGCCATGGATTGGCCGCTCAATTGCCTGGCGATCTGCTGGCCTTAGAAATTCGTCGTTGTTTGCAGTACCTCGGAGAAATTACCGGTGAGATCACCAATGAGGACCAACTCGATTTTATCTTCAGTAAGTTTTGTATCGGAAAGTAATGAACGCTGTAGCAGAAAAAAAATACGTGTCTCAACTTAACCCCGCCATTTGGGGATTGGTTGCCTTTTGGGCATTTGTGGAATCTTTTTTGGGAGGCATACTTCATGCCTTACAAGTTCCCCTTCGCGGTATTGTTCTTGCCGGTGCGGCAACCGCTTGTCTGACGACGATCGCCGCAGTAACAGGAGGGTATCTGGAGAAGAAACCGACCCGTACTTTTTCGGTCGATCTACTCAACGCTACGCTGGCCGTAATGGCCGTAAAGTTGGTCCTAAGCCCTCAGTCTCCCCTTACCGCTTATGTGGCTATGCTTTTTCAAGGAGGCGTTGCCTATCTTCTATTTGGGTTGCTCCCTTCTTTTCGCATGGCAGCGATCTTGTTCTCCGTTTTGGCATTGGTCGAAACTGCGCTGCAAAAAGTGCTGGTACTTTATTTATTTTTTGGAGCTGATTTTTGGACCACCGTATCTGATTGGGTCAATGATCTGCACGTTCAGTTTGGATTTTTGCCCTTAGGACTTCGAGGTATCGTATGGACTTATCTGTTACTTTATTTTCTGGTCGGATTGGCGATCGGTTATTGGTTTGGATTTTGGCCCGATCGAATTAAGAAGAAGAAAGACAACCTTGTGCTCGCCTTTCGACAACAAAAGCAAAATGCACTTTCAGAAGAGACCTCTCCTCGCTACACCCGTTTTCGATTCTGGCTTTTTTTTCTGCTTGTTGCACTTGTCATCAGCCTTTTTGTGTTGCCGTATTCGTTGCTGATGACCACGTTGGTGCGCGTGATTATTTTTAGTCTGGCTGTTTACTTTCTTACCCCGCCAGTGCTACGGTGGCTTACTCGACTGTTGTCGGCTAAAGTGCAGCAAAATATTACGCTCAGGCTGATTGATTCGATGCAAGGGCAAAGACTAATTTTTTATTTTTGTTGGCAGCGATTTGCCGGCAGGGGAGTCTTGCCAAGATTGTTACTGGCCTTTGAGGCGGCACTGATTCTCTCTGCTTCAACCGAGGATGCAGCCCGCTCATCCACTTAAACAGGAATGCGTCATGTCTTTGCCAGCTGAACAAAAGCTACAACAGCCGATCGAATTTCTCAAAGGGGTAGGACCCCTTCGCGCCGAGTTGTTAAAGAAGGAGCTGGGTATTTTTACATTCGGTGATCTGCTGGAGTATTATCCGTACCGTCACATCGATCGTACCCGCGTCAATACGATCGATTCGCTGCAGCCCGATATGGAATTCGTGCAATTGGCAGGCGTGGTCGTTAGCAGCGAAGTGGTGGGGCAGCGCGCTGGTAAGCGATTGCTGGTGCAGTTCAAAGACCGAAGCGGTATCATGGAGCTGGCCTGGTTTCAGGGAATCAATTGGGTGCAAAAGTTATTGCAGCCGGGTTATTCTTACCTGGTATATGGGCGACTTAGTTTTTTTAACGGACGCCCGCAGCTGGTACATCCCGAGATCGAAAAGATCGAATCCGATCAGTCGCTCGAAAAGAAATTTCTCGAGCCGGTCTATTCTACCACCGAAAAGTTAAAGGCAAAGGGATTGGGTGGAAGAGCGCTGGGGCGCTTGACACAAACCTTACTCGCCATCCTAAAAGATAGTGATCTGTCGGAGCCTCTTCCGTTGGCTGAATTAAAACCCTTACAGCTGATAACGCGTGCAGAGGCGCTTCGTCAGATTCATTTTCCGAGTAGTATGCAGGCGTACCAACAGGCCTTGCAGCGATTAAAATTCGAAGAGCTTTTTATTGCACAGCTTCGCATTCAGCTGGTCAGATGGCAGCGGCACCGGTTTTCGGAGGGTGTCATCTTTGAAAGGGTTGGTCATTATTTTAATGAATTATACAAGCATCACCTTCCCTTTTCACTGACCGGTGCGCAAAAAAGGGTCATCAAAGAGATCCGGGCAGACACGGCAAAAGGAAAACAGATGAACCGATTGCTGCAGGGCGATGTAGGAAGTGGAAAGACCATCGTGGCCTTGCTTACCATGCTGCTTGCCATCGATAACGGTTACCAGGCCTGTTTGATGGCACCTACAGAAATCTTGAGTCAGCAGCATTACGCTTCGTTGCAAACCTTACTAGAGAAGATCGGCCTTTCGGTGGCGCTGCTGACCGGATCCACAAAAACCAAGGAGCGAAAGAAAATCCTCGATCAATTGGCCGATGGATCGCTACCGATGGTCATCGGCACGCATGCCCTGATCGAAGAAACGGT
>DNMB01000169.1:0-2290 GCA_003489485.1 Chitinophagaceae bacterium
AACGGCAATAATAGGGTCTCTGTCCTCTTTAATGGAAATAACATTAACAAGCAGGGCTTCTCTTTTAATGACATTATCAGTGCCATGGGGGGCTTTGGTGGTTTCGGTGGCGGCGGCGGCAGTGGCGGAGGAGGGGGTATGAGTATGACCTTTACCGGTGGCGGCGGCGGCGGAGGAGGATTTGGTGGTGGTGGCGGCGGTGCCACTATGATAACAATGGGAAGAGGCGGTGGTGGAGGATTTGGCGGCGGCGGCGGAGGTAACACAGGAATTATCAGATCGCTTTCTACCGGGCTTAATTTATCTAATGAGTGGGGCGGTGGCAAGACCAAGTTTACTGGGAGTTATTTTTTCTCCGATAACAGACCCTTGCAAGAACAGACCGTGTTGCGACAAACTTTCTTTGCTAACGATTCATCGGCCAATCAAAGTCGCGGTACCCGCTCCGATAACATCAACCAAAATCATCGCATCAATATTCGCTTCGAGCACCAGTTCGATTCGCTTACCTCGATCTTGTATACGCCTTCTGTTACCTTGCAGCACTCCGATAACTATAACATGGATAGCAGTAGCACCGTATCTAAAACTCCACTGGCTTCTTTCTTGGCCATCCAGAGCAATACGCAAAATACCAATGTGCGCGATGGGTATAATGTCAACAACAATGTTCTTTTCAGAAGAAAGTTTACAAAAATCGGCAGAACGCTTACCATTGGTCTGAACAATACTATCGGTGGCAGCGAAGCAGATGGCAAGACCATTGCCAACAATATTTTCTTTAGACCCAATGGAACGATCGGATTGAATTTTTCACAGAACCAACAGTACACCCAATTGACCAAAACGCGCAACAATGTGTTGAGCACATCGTATACCGAACCGCTTGGCTTGAACAAATTGCTGGAGTTCAATTATGCCTATACCAATAATTTTAGTCGCAGCGAAAAGGAGACGTTTAATTATAATAGCAGCAATGGTAAGTACGATAACCCCAATTTACTTCAGACCAATGAATTCAAGAATATTTTCTTGGCTCATCGCGTGGGTGTCAATTACCGCTTGCAAGAGAAAAAGTATAATTACCAGTTTGGTGTGGGGGTACAACAGGCCAGTCTCGAAAATCATAGCTACCAGGCGCTGACCAATAAAGATTCCATCAGTCGCCAAACGTTCACGAACCTATTCCCTACCGCCAACTTTAACTTTACTCCCACACGCAGCAAGAATTTACGCATTGCGTACAACGGCCGTACGAATCAACCGACCGTAAGCCAATTGCAAAATGTACCCGATGTAACCGACACGCTCAACGTGCGTATCGGTAATCCTAATCTGAAGCAAGAATTCAATCACAGCTTTAACATAGGATACAATACGTTTAATCTGGCTACGTTCCGCTTTGTGGCGGCTAACTTTAATATTGCCACTACCCAGGACCGTATCGTGAATAGTATTTCGGTACGCGGCCCGGTTCAGACCACGACGTATGCGAACGTAAACGGATACCTGCGTGCTTTTTCTTTCTTTACACTGGGACTGCCCTTTAAGAATCCTAAGCTCAAGGGCTCTAATATTAGTTTGACCAATACGATGCTGTATCTGCGCGATATCAGTTTGGTCAACAAGCGCGAAAACGTGACCAAGACCCTTTCGCTTACACAAGGAGCGGGTATTAATATCAATAAGGAAAAGATCGACTTTGGTCTGCGCGCCAATCTGTCGTATACCAATCTCAGCTACAGCATTAACACGCAGTTGAACGAGGATTACTGGACCCAGACCTACAATGCCGATGTAACCTATACATTCCCTGAGGGGATCTTGCTCTCGACCAATTTCGATTACCTGATCAACACCGGTCGTGCCGAAGGATTCAATCAAAATATTCCGCTTTGGAATGCGAGCTTGAGTAAGTTGATGTTCAAGAAGAAGAATGGCGAACTGAAATTTTCGGTCAATGACCTGCTCAATCAAAACGAGAGTATTACCCGCAATGCAGGCGATAACTTCTTGCAAGATACCCGAAGCATGGTGCTGCGTCGCTACTTTATGGTCAGCTTCTTGTTTAACCTGAACCGCATGGGTGGTAAAAATGCCACACAATCTCAAGGTATGCCCGGTATGCCACGATTTATGCAGCGCGAAATGCGCGACGTGCGAATTAACTAACGGATCTTTTTGAAGACCAGCTTTCGCTTCGTTATTGAGATTTCAGTAATGCTTGGGCGCGCGCCAGATCTTCGGGCGTATCGATCTCTACTCCCTTTTCGGGTGTGATGACCATGCG
>DNMB01000169.1:2677-8852 GCA_003489485.1 Chitinophagaceae bacterium
GTCAAGGGCCAGGCGCTGAACGCGAGCAGCATATCTTTTCGAAAGGCATAAACGCCCACGTGCTCATAGTAGGCCAACGCTTGCTTTGGATCTCTCGGGTAGGGAATAACGCTGCGGCTAAAAAAGATCGAGTCGTTTTTTTTGTTGACCACGACCTTTACCACATTGGGATTTTGAATATCATCGGGATTGCTAAGAGGTCGCATCAGCGATCCTACCTGCACGATGGGATCGTTGAACTCTTGCAAAAGTTGTTGCAGGGGTTCTTTTTTAATGAAAGGACTGTCGCCTTGTACATTCACAATAACATCAACGTTCATCTCGCGGGCCGCCTCGGCCACTCGGTCGGTGCCACTTTCGTGCGCTTGTCGGCTTCTGATGACCTTGCCTCCGATACGCACGATCTCTTCTTCTATTGCATCGCTGTCTGTAACCACATACACCTGGTCGAACAGGTTGGTTGCGCATGCTGCTTCGTAGGTTCTTCTTATAACGGTCTTATCGCCGAGTAGCTGCATTAGTTTGCCCGGAAAGCGAGACGCTTCGTAGCGGGCGGGGATCATGGCAATGGCCTTCATACCCAAATTTAATTAGTCTTGCGAGCGGAGAAAGGGTTTTTTTAGTAAGGTGGCCAGTTCCTCATCTTTTTCGGCAGGATAATACCGGTCCAATCCGTACTTGACATCTTTGATGTTGAGAACCGAGAAGGTACCGAACAGCCGATCCCAGATGGAGAGAACGGCACCATAATTGGTATCGGTATAAGGTTGATTGCGGTGGTGGTGCACCTTGTGCATATTGGGCGAGATGACCAGATAGCTTAGCGCCTTGTCGATGCTTTCGGGCAATGCAATATTGGCGTGTGTAAAGGCCGTGAACGCGACGACCAGGGTTTGGTAGATCATGACCGCATACATGGGCGCCCCCGATAAAAAGATGAGCAATATAAAGAACAGTCCTCTGAGCAAACTATCGCCGGGATGATGTCTCAGACCCGTGGTCACATCGACCTTGGTATCGCTGTGATGGATCAGGTGAAAACGCCACAGAAATTTTTGTTGATGCATGACCCAATGCACCCACCAGCTGCTAAAATCAAGTGCCAGCACACCGATCAGCACAGACCAAGCAATGCCTGCCTTTGTCCAATGCACGAGACCGAAGGCATGTTGCTGGCACCAATCCGATAACCAAACGATAAAGATGGCCAGTATGCTATGTATGATCAGATGAATAACGGTAAAGGCGAAATTGACGCCCGCGTGGCTTAGTTTGGTCGTGCGATAGCGAAGCGGAAAAACAGGGAGGGCTCCTTCCAATATCCAGAAGAACAAAAGTCCTCCTACCAAAATGGCCATTCTCTCGAGCGGTCGTTGCTCAAGATCTTGAAAGTAGTCGATCACAGATGACCAATTATTCATGGGGTCGCTTTTGTAATCACTTCTTGCCCAAGTCCGCTTACTGGTTTAGCATCAGCGGCATGACCAGCATGAGCAATTCTTCGCTGTCGTTTTTATCGCGTGGCGTAAGCAGTCCGGCCTTGGTGGGAGTAGAAAGTGCAAGGTCGATCTCTTCGCTGTCGGTGGCGCCCAGCATTTCAATTAAGAATTTTGCGTTGAAAGCGATCAGCAGGTCTTCGCCGGAGTATTGGCACTTCATTCTCTCGTTTCCTTCAAAACTAAAGTCCACATCTTGTGCGGCCATTTGTAACTCGCTACCCGAAATATTCAATGCTACCTGGTTGGTGCTTTTGTTACTGAAGATACTCACCCGACGCAGCGCACTTTGAAAATCGGCGGTATTGACCGTTAAGCGATAAGGATTCTCGGCAGGGATCACCACTTTGTAATCCGGAAAACGAGCATCGATGAGTCGGCAACTCATTTGAGTAGTACCGTAGCGAATAAACAAGTGATTGCTGTTGTAACTGAGCGTTACTTCTTCGTCGCTTACCGGAATGGCGGCTTTGACCAGGTTGAGCGGCTTGCGGGGCACAATGAACGAATCGGCCTTGGGGCATTTTACGTCGGTGCGCTTGTAACGAACCAAACGGTGTGCATCGGTGGCCACGCACTGCATTCCTTTTTTATCGAGCTCAAAAAATACGCCCGTCATAGCAGGACGCAAATCGTCGTTGCTGGTAGCAAAGATGGTTTTATTGATGGCGGTCAGCAGTGCAGCAGCGGTCATGGAAAAAGAAGTGGTATCGTCTGCGGCGGGTTCTTTGGGAAAATTATCAGGATTCTCTCCCATCACCTTATACTTTCCGTTATCGCTGGTGATCTCGATGGCAAAGTTCTTGTCGATGGTAAAGGTCAGCGGCTGGTCCCCGATGTTTTTGAGCGAGTCCATCAAGATCCGCGCAGGGATACAAACCTTGCCCGCATCCTTTGCTTCGATATCGAGTTGTACACGCATGACCGTCTCGAGGTCGGTGGCCACTACGGTCAATTTATTTTTTTCGATCTCAAACAGAAAGTCTTCCAAAATGGGCAGCACCGTATTGGTGTTGATGACGCCCGAAATGTGCTGAAGTTGTTTGAGCAGCAATGAAGAATTCGCAATGAATTTCATACAATCTCTATTGAGGGTTACGAGCGAAACTACTGATTTTTTGGGTAGTTTTGGAGACATGTACAAAAAGGCATTGACCCCCCAGCAGGCGCTGCAAAAGCTCAGGCATTACTGCGCTTATCAGGAGCGTTCTCACCAGGATGTGCGTGAGAAATTACAGCAGCTGGCCTGTGCGAAAAAAGAGCACGATGCCATTATCTCGAGCCTGATCGAAGATGATTATTTGAACGAAGAGCGCTTTGCCCTGGCCTTTGCCGGCGGCAAGTGGCGCACCAAGCGCTGGGGTCGTAACCGAATCCGCTTTGAGCTTAAACAAAAAAAGGTCAGTGACTATTGCATCAAAAAAGCCCTTCAGGAGATCGAAGAAGAGGACTACCTTTCTGTATTGTCTCGGCTAACGGCCGATAAATATCTCTCCTTGTCCGATCACCAGTACATTGTTCGAATTAAAAAAACCACCGATTATCTGATCGCCAGGGGTTTTGAGCCTGAGTTGGTCAGAGCGGCCCTTGCCGACTGCCGCGCGGAAACTAAATGATACACTATGTCTGAGCTCACGATCTCATTGGTTCAATCGGCCCTTTCTTGGGAAGACAAGGCGGCCAATCTTCGCCATTTCGAAGCGCAATTGCTATCGCTAAAGGGCAAGACGCAGGTGGTCGTATTACCCGAGTTGTTCAGTACCGGCTTTAGCATGCAAGCCGAAAAGCTGGCCGAAACAATCGACGGTCCAACCGTTCAGTGGATGCGTACCATGGCCCAACAGCTGCAGCTGATCATTACCGGCAGTGTGATCATCAAAGAAAATGGCGATCATTTTAACCGATTACTATGGGTATTGCCCAACGGGGAGCTAGGGCAGTACGATAAGCGACATCTATTTGCCTATGCCGGCGAGGACCGCCATTACCAACGCGGTTCCAAAAGACTTATCGCTTCGGTCAACGGCTTTAGGATCAACTTACAGATCTGTTACGATCTGCGCTTTCCGGTCTGGGCCCGTCAACAATCGAAAGATGGGCAGCCCGAATATGATGTGCTGGTCTATGTAGCCAATTGGCCCGAGCGTCGTCGGGTGGCCTGGATGAGTCTGCTACAGGCACGTGCTATCGAAAATCAATGTTATGTGATCGGAGTAAACCGGGTGGGCGAAGACGGCCATCAAATTTATCATAGCGGCGATTCGATGGTCATCGATCCGTTGGGCGAGATCTTATTTACACAAAAGGATACACCTTGTACGCATACCGTGACCATTAATAAGGAGCATCTTCAGGCGATTCGTCGACAGCTTCCTTTTTTGCGAGATGCCGATGCCTTCGATCTGTTGACCTGATCTATCCTTTCATATGATTCCATCCCTGTGCGGTAAGTGGATGGGTCGATCCTCCTTTGGTAATGATGCGCGCTCCCTGTTCTGCCTCGGTCATATAGCCGATGACACTGATCTGTTCATTGAGCACCAGTTTGTCGTAGTCGGCAGCCGGTAGTGTAAAGAGCAGTTCGTAGTCCTCGCCGCCGCTCAGTGCACAAGCGGTGGGATCGATCTCGAATTTATAAGCAGCAAGCCGGGTAGCTTCTGCAACAGGGATCTTTTCTTCGTACAAGACACAGCCCAATTGACTTTGTTTGCAGATGTGTAATATCTCGGAGCTCAACCCATCGCTGATATCCATCATGGCAGTGGGTTTAAGGCCGGCGTCGCTCAAGAACGTAACGATGTCTTTGCGTGCTTCGGGCTTGAGCAGCTTACCGATCACATATTGTTCTCCTTCGAGATCGGGCTGTACCTGCGGACTTTCCAGAAAGATCTTTTTTTCTCTTTCCAAGAATAGCAATCCTACATAGGCAGCACCAAGGTCTCCGCTTACACAAAGCAGGTCTCCCTTTTGGGCCGTATTTCTCTTAACGAACGCATCGGGCGCTACTTCGCCGATGGCGCTAACCGATAGCACCAATCCTTTTTGCGAAGAGCTGGTGTCGCCACCGACCAGGTCAACGCCGTATTTATGGCAGGCAGCATAAATTCCTTCGTAGATCTCACTGACGGCCTCTACGCTAAAGCGATTGCTGATACCAATACTTACCAATAGTTGTGTGGGGATGGCGTTCATGGCGTAGATATCGCTGAAGTTGACCACCGCTGCCTTGTATCCCAAATGTTTGAGCGGGGTATACATAAGGTCAAAGTGCACACCTTCCAGCAACAGGTCGGTGGTAATGACGGTTTGTTTACCGAAGTGATCGATAACGGCAGCATCGTCTCCTACCCCTACGATCGATGAGGCTTGTTGCAATTCGATATTGCGCGTAAGATGTTCAATGAGTCCAAATTCTCCCAGAGAACTGATCTCGGTACGTTCGTTGCTCATAGGTTAGAGTTGAAGTTCTTTTTGACCCAGAATTACTTGCAGCATCTCGTCGTGGATCTTGCCATTTGTTGCGAGTACTTTGTGTTGGTATACAGAAAATTCTTGCCCGGTAAAGTCGGTAACTTTTCCGCCGGCCTCTTCAACGATCAGATATCCCGCGGCACTGTCCCAGGGTTCGAGTTTTTGTTCGAAGAATCCGTCAAAGCGACCACAAGCTACCCAGCACAGATCGATAGCGGCCGATCCGAGTCTTCTGACCGGTACTCCCTTTCGAACGAAGCGTTCGAAAACTTCGAGCGGGCCATTGGGTTCGTTGATATAGGTATACGGAAATCCTGTGACCAGACAAGACTTGATGGTCTCAGTTTTGTTGCTCACCCGAATGGGTTTGTCATTGAGCGTAGCGCCTTGGCCTTTCTCAGCGAAGAAAAATTCGTTCATGTGCGGGTTGTACACGGCGCCCATTACGATACGTCCTTCGTGTTCTATGGCGATCGAAACACAGTTAAGCGGAATGCCCTGTGCAAAATTGACGGTTCCGTCTATGGGATCAATGATCCACTTGTAAGCGGAGTTCTGTGCAAGTTGTCCGCTTTCTTCGGCCAGTATCTGGTGGTCGGGGTACTCTTTTCTGATCACGGCCAAAATTGCTTTTTCTGCCGCATGATCGGCCTCGGTGACCAAATTGTTGATCCCTTCTTTATTGTGTACGGTAAACGATCGCTGAAAGAAGCGCAAGATCTCTTCGGCGCCGGCCCGGGTGGCCGCTATGAGTGTTGATCGAAGCATGCGCGAAGATACTGCCTCCATGCCTCAATTGCTTACCTTAGCATCTTATTCCATTGATATAGCATGGCTTCATTTATAGATAGTGCTTTACCCCGCAGCTTGGCCACGGCCCTTCGACTTGCCTTGAGCGATCCGAGGCGGCAGCAATTGCGGGTGTTAAAGAAATTGCTCCGAAAGGCGCGCTTTACGGCCTTTGGGCAACGCTATCATTTTGACCAGGCCCTGCTAAGCAAGCATCCTGGTAAACAGTTTCAAGAGTTGGTACCTGTTCACGATTACAATAAGATCTACAACGAGTGGTGGAAGCAAACCCTTGATGGCACACCCGATGTGACCTGGCCCGGCAAGATCAAGTATTATGCACTCAGCTCGGGCACCTCGGAGGCCGCCAGTAAATACATACCCGTTACCAACGATCTGTTGCGAAGCAATATGATCAA
>DNMB01000169.1:9233-10233 GCA_003489485.1 Chitinophagaceae bacterium
ATGACCAAAGGGTTTTTGATGTTGGGAGGAGCGACCGACCTGAAGAAAGGACAAGCCGGTTGGTTTGCGGGCGACCTGAGCGGGATACTCGCCAAAAAAAGACCTTTTTGGTTTCAGACCTTTTATAAGCCCGGAGGACGCATTGCGGCCATCACCGATTGGAATCAAAAACTGCATGAGATCGTTGAGCAGGCTCCTAACTGGGATATAGGGTTTGTGGTGGGAGTTCCTGCCTGGTGTCAGATGTGTATTGAGATGATCATCGAGCACTATCAGGTAAAACACATTCATGAGATCTGGCCCAACTTCAGCTTTTTTGTGCATGGAGGCGTTGCCTTTGAGCCCTATCGAAAGGGTTTTGAAAAATTATTGGGAAAGCCCATCGTATACGTAGAGAACTATCTGTCGAGCGAAGGATTCATCGGTTTCAAGACCCGTGAACAAGCCAAAGGGATGCAGCTGATCTTGAATAATAATATCTTTTTCGAGTTCATTCCCTTCGATGAGAACAATTTCGATGCCGATGGAAACCTATTGCCGCAGCACCGGGCGCTGATGATCCACGAAGTCGCGCTCGATAAGGAGTATGCGCTTGTTATGAGTACCAATGCCGGAACATGGCGCTATCTGATCGGCGATACGATCCGTTTTGTAGACCTCGACAGGGCTGAAGTGGTCATTACCGGGCGCATAAAACATTTTTTAAGCCTGACGGGCGAGCACCTGAGCGTAGACAACATGAACAAGGCCATCGAGTTGGTCAGTGAAGAGTTCAATATCAGCATTCCGGAGTATACGGTAACGGGGTTCGCGTATGAACAATTTTTTGCGCATCGTTGGTACATTGCCACCGATGGTGTGGTAGATGCCGAACAACTTCGCCGGAGTATCGATGCACAATTGCGCGAACTGAACGATGACTATGCTGTGGAAAGAGATAGTGCACTCAAGGAGGTCTTTTTGGAAGTGCTCCCGGTAAATGTTTTTTTGCAGTTCATGG
>DNMB01000159.1:0-1535 GCA_003489485.1 Chitinophagaceae bacterium
AATAAGGCACGTAAGGACCGTAAACACGATCTGATTCTACCAGACGAAACTGTAACAGCGCATCATCCCAGCTTCTTTCTTTAAAAAGCAGCAGTGCATAGTAGTAGGTAGCATCCGCCTTGTGAACATCGTCGGCCAATGATCGTACCGAATTAAAGAAGGTCCTGGCCTCTTTGAATTGACGCAAAACAAAATGCGCATACCCTTGCTGAAACTGAGCAGTGGCAATTTCCTGATTGGTAAAAAGATCTATACCGGCCTTACCATAGTGATCGATGCAAGCCGACCACTGCCTTTTTCTAAAATAATAGTCGGCCAGGGCCGCATGCAGACGATCTTGGAAAGCGCGAAGAGGCGAGCCGGCAATAAAGTGAAGCGCATCTTGCGCAGCTTGCGGTTCGGCTTGTCGAAGCCCGCAGAGCAGCGCCTTAAATACCACCTCTTGCTCTGCTTGCCCCAGATGCATCTCTACCTTGTTACGAAACTGCTCTCGCCACTCCCTAAAAATAGGACATGCTTCTCCCAAACGATCTTGCTGAAACGAATGGATGGCGCTACTGAATGGTGTTTCTACGGGGTTAATGCCAATGGCCTCCTGTGCAAAGCCGAACTGAACTTGTAGAAGTATTAGAATAAGTACGATTGCTGAAAGGTATGTGCGCATGCAGTTAAATGATAACGAGGCGAATATTCAAAATATTTCAGGGCAGTCCAAGCAATCATTGCAAACAGATGTGGATAAGTCGAGGTTTAAGAGCGCCTTAACAAAATTTGCTTGGCTTAATATTGTAAGAGAAATACCAGCGTATGAAAAAACTCTTCAGTACCCGCTATTCTGAAAATGCCGTTTCTTTTTCGCTGCTACTGCTTAGACTTGCAGCCGGCGGCCTGATGATTCCGCATGGCTTCGACAAACTGATACATTTTGTTGCGAAGGCCAAGGAGTTTCCGGACCCCTTTCATGTAGGTTCGGTCATATCACTATCGCTGGTCATCTTTGCGGAGTTCTTTTGCGCGGTATTGCTGGTAGCAGGTCTGATGACCCGACTAGTGGTGATTCCGCTACTGGTCACAATGGCCGTTGCCGTTTTTATCATTCACCATGGCGACGTTTTGGGAGAAGCAGAACATGCTACACTTTACCTGGCCGCGTACATCGTTTTGCTATTTACCGGACCCGGAAAAGTAAGCCTCGATCGAATGCTCGGCAATTAAGCCCGCAACCTCACTATGGATAATACGGTTTTGGCCAAATTCCCGGCCCCCGAAAAGAAGAGTTCTCCCTGGATCAGCTCTCTGATGAGCTTACTGGCTTACCTACTGGTTGCTTCACTATTTATTCGTGATAGCAAGGTCGCTTTGATCTTGATCTTTATTTTATTATTGCACGAGTTGGGCCACTACCTGGCTATGAGACATTTTCGTTATCACGAAACCGGTATTTTCTTTATTCCCTTGCTCGGGGCCTTTGTATCCGGATCGAAGCGAACCATCTCGCAACAAGAATCCGCTACCATTATTTTAGCCGGTCCCCT
>DNMB01000159.1:1933-3118 GCA_003489485.1 Chitinophagaceae bacterium
GCGGTGCTCAATTGGGCTGGAGTGGCCATGGTGCTGCTTAACGGATTTAATCTGCTCCCCGTCTATCCACTAGATGGCGGTCAACTACTAAACCGGGTTTTCTTCGACGAGGAGAGTACACTTAGCCGAATCTTTGTGGTGGCATCGGCATTACTGTTGACCTGGCTTGCATTTCGGATAAAGTTCTATGCCCTGTTGCTTTTTCCGTTGTTATTACTGTGGCGCACGAGAAAAGACAGGACGCTCAAAAAAATTGAGGAAAGGATCGAAGCCTCCGGTATCAATATAGATATGGACTACGAGGAGCTGCCCGATGAGGACTATTGGAAGATCAGAGCTATTTTGATCGAACTACATCCCCGCTTTGCGTCTGTTGACCCCTCTACTAGGTCCTACGACAGCAAAGAAGAAGCGGTACAAACCATGGTAAGCTCTTTGCTGCAACGAAAATTGATCATGGATCTGTCGCTCAGCAAAAAAATAATGATCGCCACCCTTTGGATGGCTGCACTACTGTTTACAGCGCTGTTCGGGCTGCTACAATGGGGTGCCAAATAAATAAAAAAGATCAGACCCTATGCCTGTCGGCTTTCCAATGCTGGATGGCTTGCTTGATCTGTGCAGGCTTCAATTGCTCTTCAGCTGCCCGATGCGCCAAGGCGGGTAGTTCCTCATCGGAGGCGAAGCGAAGGGCAATGATCTGACCCAATCGCAAGCGAGGGTCGAGGGGTTTTCCGGTCAATACAAAATAACGAAGCCCCTCCTCTGCACGAATAGCCCGGTCTTGTGCCTTGAGTCCATAATTACGAACCACGAGTACGACCACGACCAAGATCAAAAAGATCAACACTAACAATATCGCCTCGAAACAATTTTCGTCGCTGCATCGAAAAAGATTGACAACACTGGCTACCAAACCAGCCAGTGTTAGGGGTAAAGCCATAAAATGCCAGAGAGGATCGTAGCGAACATGGTTGCTGTATTGCTGTGCACTCATAGAAAAGTCTTTATCCTGTAAGATACACTAAATTTGCAAAAATTTACTTTTTTGAAAACGCCATTGGCCTCCATAATTACGATCGGTGATGAGTTGCTCATAGGCCAAACCATTGACACCAACAGTGCCTATATAGCCCAGCAGCTCAACTCGCTTGGAATTTGGGTACGAAAACGGGTAGCAGTTGG
>DNMB01000206.1:0-4390 GCA_003489485.1 Chitinophagaceae bacterium
ACCTGGTTCCAGTCTATGTGATAATCAGGATGCACTAGTGCAATACGCACCGCCTTGGCACCATTTAATTCGATGGCCGGAATATAGCTATCATAGGCCGGCTCAAAAACGATCACTTCGTCTCCGGGTTGTAAAATAGTAGTAAAGGCCGTGTACAATGCATACGTACCACCGGGCGTAATCGTAATATCCGTGTCGGGATGAACTGCGCGCTGATAGAGAAAAGAGATCTTTTCGGCAATCGCCTCTCGCAGCGGTAACCAACCGGCCATAGGGGCGTATTGATTAAATTGATCGTGCATGGCCTTACTGACCAGATCGATCAATTCTTCGCTCATTGGAAAATCAGGAAAGCCTTGCCCCAGATTGATGGCGCGATGCTCTTGTGCCAGCGCACTCATCGTAGTAAAGATAGACGTGCCTACCGTGGGTAATTTAGAGACCAGCTTCATAGATATTGTTCGCCCATGTTACGTTTAACTTCAGCTACATATTCTTTGATCTGCTGTTCTTTTTCTTTTTTACAGATCAATAGCGCATCGGCCGTATCCACAATTATATAATCACGAAGTCCTTGTAATAAGACCAGTTTATGGTCGGGCACATGTACTACACAGTTGTTGGCATCGACTACCATCACTTGCTTACCCACCACGGCATTGCCGAAATAATCTTTTTCCATATTGTCCCATGCGCTGTTCCAAGTTCCCAGGTCGCTCCAACCAAAATCGGCCGGGATCACATACACATTAGCTGCTTTTTCCATTACCCCCACATCGATGGATGTATTGGTACAAAGTGGGTAGATCTTTTCGATGGCCTTTTTTTCACCTTTCGTATTGAAGTGCGTTCGCTCGGCGGCAAAGATCTCATAGACCTCGGCAAGATGTGTCTCGAGGGCTTCCAATATGGCCGATACACGCCAGGTAAAAATGCCGGCATTCCACAAAAAGTCGCCACTGGCAATAAACGCACGGGCGATCTCTTCGCTGGGTTTTTCGGTAAAGGTCTTTACTTTAAACACCTCGGGCGCAATAGCGGTCAGCTCATGCTGTATGTAGCCGTACCCCGTATTGGGATGCGACGGTTTGATGCCGATCGTGACCAAAGCATTTTGCTGCCCTACGAATTGAAGGGCCGTTTGTGCTGTAGCAACGAACTGTGCCGTTTCAGTAACCAAATGATCGGCCGGTGCGGCAATCATAACAGCTTCCGGATTGATGGCCTGTAACTTAAAGGCGATGTAAGCGATACAAGCGGCGGTATTTTTTCGCGAAGGCTCCGCTACAATATTTTCTTCGGGAAGATCCGGTAGTTGTTCGCGTACGATCGAAACATACTCTTCGGATGTAACGACAAATACATTTGCGGGAGGTACTACCTGGCTATAGCGATCATAGCTTTGTTGAATCAGCGTTCGGCCCAACCCGAGAATATCGAGAAATTGTTTTGGATAACGACTGCGGCTCATTGGCCAAAAACGGCTTCCGATACCGCCTGCCATGATCGCCACATAATGATTTGGATTCATAAGATAAGGTTAGATGAGGCCTTCGCGCATCAGATCGTGAATATGCAAAACGCCTATATAATTTTCTTGATCGGCCACCACCAGTTGAGAAATATGATACTGGCCTAATACATCGAGCGCTACCATTGCCAACTCTTCGGGATGGATGGTACGCGGTGAGGGCGTCATGATGTCGGCTGCCGTTAAGGAGTCGATCGCCGTTCCCTTTTCGAGCATCCTTCGCAGGTCACCATCGGTAATGATTCCCATCACCTGCTGTGCATCGTTGACCACTACCGTTACCCCCAAACGACCCGTTGTCATCGATACGATCACTTCACGAATTGTTTGAGATGGTTTGATCTGTGGCTTGGCATTGCGAGCTGCCAGATCGGTTACGCGCAGGTATAATTTTTTTCCCAATGCCCCACCGGGATGAAATCGTGCAAAGTCTTCTGAGTTGAATCCCTTCAATTCCATCAAACACACCGCCAGGGCATCGCCCATCACCAATTGTGCCGTGGTACTGCTGGTGGGAGCCAGATTATTGGGGCAAGCCTCCGACTCAACCGTCGTATCTAATATATAGGTAGCCCCCTGCGCAAGCGAAGAGGTCGTATTGCCTACGATCGCGATGAGTGGATTACCAAAGTTTCGAATAAGCGGTAGCAAGACCCTGATCTCAGGACTCTCGCCGCTTTTGCTGATGATGATGACCACATCCTCTGGTCTTATCATACCCAGATCGCCGTGCGTTGCATCGGCTGCATGCATGAACAAAGAAGGTGTACCCGTAGAATTGAATGTCGCGACAAGTTTTTGAGCGATGACCGCACTTTTTCCAATGCCACTTACCACTACCCTTCCCTTGCAATCGGCAATCACCTGCACTGCATTTTCAAAGTCGTTGTTGATGGAACGGCTAAGTGCCTGAATGGAGCGCGCCTCGAGCTCGATGGTCTGCAGGGCAATTTTTTTAACCTTGTCGTTCATGGAGAGATAGCCTCCAATAATACTAACAAGTGTTAGCTAAATTAGAGGACGGATCAAAATTACTCCATTTATTCCGATCGCCGCCCGACCTGGGAAGTGAGCAAGCAATGAATACCTAAAAGATTGATTTTCAATATATTTTATCTTTTTTGCATTTTTAAGTAACAAAAGTTAAACAAGCTTGGCTTCCCGTTGTTTTAACCATGCGGCTACTCACTAAAAAAGAGTATCTTAAGCCATCTAATGGGAACGATCACCAAGAAGAAAAAACCTGCCCTTTCCGCCTCAAAACGCTTCGACCTCCACCAAGCACTCAAGCAATATTTTGGGTTTTCTTCCTTTAAAGGCACACAAGAAAAGGCCATCGAGAGCCTCCTGGCCGGACGAGACACCTTTGTTATTATGCCCACGGGCGGGGGCAAGAGCCTCTGCTACCAACTGCCTGCCCTCGTCAGCGAGGGGGTGGCCATAATTGTTTCTCCCCTGATCGCCCTGATGAAGAACCAGGTAGACCTGATCAGAGGATATAGCAGCAGCGACGATGTGGCCCACTTCTTGAATTCGACGCTTAGTAAAAAAGAGATACGCGAAGTACACGATGACCTTGAGACCGGTAAGACCAAAATGTTATACGTTGCGCCGGAGACCCTCACCAAGCAAGAGAATCTTTCTTTTTTTGCCGATCTGACCATTTCGTTTTTTGCAGTAGACGAAGCACATTGCATCTCGGAGTGGGGTCATGATTTCAGACCCGAGTATCGCAGGCTTCGCGAAATGATGATACAGATCAACCCCGAAGTACCGATGATCGCGCTAACGGCCACCGCTACACCCAAGGTGCAAAGTGATATCGTAAAGAATCTTGCGTTGCGCGACCCCACTGTGTTACTGTCTTCATTCAACAGAACGAATCTTTTTTACGAAGTGCTTCCCAAGATCAAAAAAGCACAGACCGAAGAAAATATTGTCCGCTTTATAAAAGGGATGAAAAAGAAAAGCGGCATCATTTATACCCTGAACAGAAAGACCACCGAAGAGCTGGCCGATATCTTAATGGCCAACGGGATCAAGGCCGTGGCATACCATGCCGGTTTGGACGCCAAGGTAAGGGCCGAACGACAAGACCAATTTTTAGGAGAAGATGTACAGGTCATTTGTGCCACCATCGCATTTGGCATGGGCATCGACAAACCCGATATCCGTTTTGTGATTCACTATAATATTCCCAAGAGTATCGAGAACTATTACCAAGAGACCGGACGCGCAGGGCGTGACGGACTCGAAGGAAAATGCATCCTATATTACTCGCATAAAGACGTGTCGAAGCTCGAACACCTGATGCGCGACAAACCACTCAGCGAAAGAGAGGTAGGCGCGCAACTTATCAATGAGACCGTGGCCTTTGCCGAGACCGGCGTATGCAGAAGAAAAGTTTTGATGAACTACTTTGGTGAGTGGTACGAGCAAGAGAACTGTGGCGCCTGCGATAACTGCAAACATCCAAAGGAAAAAATTGAAGCGAAAGAAGAGGCCCTCGTAGCGTTACAGGCCATTGAGGAATTAGACGAGCGATTTGCCACCGACTATGTGGTACATATCATCACCGGTAAACTGACCCCACAAATCACCATGTTTCGCCACGAGGGGCTCAATGCATTTGCCAGCGGCAACGACAGGGATGCCTTCTTTTGGCAGTCGTTGATCAGACAATTGATCTTGGAAGGATTGCTGATAAAGGATATCGAAGAGTACGGGGTCTTAAAGATCACGAAGAAAGGAGCCCAATTTATAAAGAAGCCTAAAACATTCTCGATCGTATTGAATAAAATGTACGAAGAGGCCGATGCCGACGATGATTGGGAGGTAGCAGAAGAGACCGAGACCGTA
>DNMB01000206.1:4775-6875 GCA_003489485.1 Chitinophagaceae bacterium
GCCAAAAAAAGAGGATTGCCCCCATTTGTGATCTTTCTGGAAAACTCCCTGCAGGATATGGCCACCATGTATCCCATTACCCTGGAGGGGCTTGAAAAATGCCAGGGCGTTAGCAAAGGAAAGGCTATTAAATACGGAAAACCCTTTGTAGAGCTGATCGCCGCTTACGTGGAAGAGCACCAGATAGAGCGACCCGATGATTTTGTGATGAAGAGCGTAGTGAATAAAAGCGGAGATAAAGTATATATAATACAGAACACCGATAAAAAAGTCCCTCTCGAGACCATTGCCAAGAACAAAGGATGGCGCATGGATGAGATGCTCGAAGAAATAGAGACCATTGCGGCTAGCGGCACAAGATTGAATTTGGACTATGCCATCGATGAAATGATCGATCGCTCAGAGCAAGAAGAGATCATGGACTATTTTAAAAACTGTGAGACCTCTTCGCTACAGGTGGCACAAGAAGAACTGGCAGAGTTTAACTTTACATGGGAGCAGCTCAAGATCATGCGGATCAAATTTTTGATCAAGTATGGTCTTTGATCGTCAGAGGCGGCTATTGATGTCTATTGATTGACCCGCCGACGAATCTACCTTTTCATCTAACTCTTTACTGATAGATCTTGGACTTTAAGAAGGTCCTTTCGGTCTGATCGACATTCGAGAACAAACTCAGCGGCGTTCCACTGGCATTCGATTCGATCTCTAGCGCACTAACGGAGATCAGATAATCTCTCCACGCATTTTTATTGGATACCGTATACAAACGATTATCGTTAGGCATGCTTACGCACAGCACCGTTGCGGTGCGCGTCAACCGCGATAAGTCGCCATTGCCTTTGGGAATCACTACGATTACCTTCCAAACTTTTGCGGGTACTTTAACGCGACCATTATCGATAGTCGTAAACGCACCATTACTTCCCACTCCTCCGCTGTTACCATAGTTGCCCATAAAGACCCAGGCCTCATTGGTCGTACCTACTAAACTGCTTCGGGTAAAATCTTCGAGACCCGCCCAGGGACCCTGGTTAAGGGTAGGCGCTTGCGGAATCATATTGGTCATAAAAAAAGTAGAGGAGTTGGCCGCTACCGAACCGGTGCGATCTGCAGACGGGCAGTTGTGCCCGCGATCAAATCCCGATCCCGAGTAGCTTGTGCTCGATACGCGATACCAAGCAGTGGGTAAGGTATTATCGGAGCGAAAGTCGTCTTGACGAGAGGTCGACCCCAGGTCTTCGCTTTGCAAATGCCAAGCTACCCAGTTAGGGGTGCCCATCGCGCTATTATAACTCAGCTTATAATATGTATAGTCCTTAAGGTAGTTGGTTGTAAAACTTGGATTAGTCTGGGCATTACTAGGATTACCCGGCAATAAATGATCGTTGTCCGGAATTGATACTACCGGTGGATTGGTAGAGCCATTATCAGGAATATCTTTTTTGCAAGAAAGAAGAACTACAAGTGAAAAAAGCAGAGAGGGCAGGAGGATTTTCCGCATTAGATGGAGCTTAACGGCTCAAAAGTACTGATAAACTATTACCTAGTTAACCGATACAAAAAAACAGCCGTTCGCTTGGTCAACTTCGGAAACTCGTAGAGATTGATCGTCTCCCCCGGCGCATGCGCCCCACGACCACTGGCGCCAAGCCCATCGAGGCAATCCAGATACTGTGCCACATAAGAAATATCGCCCGCTCCGCGACTGCCGGGGTTACCGGGATTCACCTTACCCAATCCCATTGCCTCGCTCACACTACTGAGTTGTGCGGCGAGTTGTGTATTGCCTTCGGTGGGAGGCATCGAAGGAATTCCATCCACAAAACGAATCGTAGCCTTGGTACCGGGAAGCGACTGCGCAACGATTTCTCGCATCACGCTGCGCGCATTCTCTTTTTGTTCTTCGCTAATAAAACGCAGATCGCCGTTCGCTACCGTGCGTGGAGAGATAATATTGGTTTTACCGGAAACCTCGCCTTGTTGCGCCTCTTCGTTATAGTTTAGCTCAGAGCCGCCAATGATGAGTCCGGGATTAAAGGTCAGGTATTGCTCTTTGCTCAACCGATCTCGAAAACCATTGATGATGCGGGCCGCCTC
>DNMB01000163.1 GCA_003489485.1 Chitinophagaceae bacterium
ACGATATCATTTTGCTCGGCCTCTTGTACCAGCTTTTTTTGGTTGGCCGTTCGCGCCCGTACCGATTTACCATTGGGGCCAAAGACCAGCACCTCGGCCGGATTTTTTTCCTGAAAGTGATCGATCACCTCCTGGTCGTCTCCGCCTAGCACCTGCTCAAAATACTGCTGGCTCATGTGACCGTTGCGCTCCAGGTAAGAAACGATCTGCCCGATCTTTTCTCTGGCAGAATCGATCTGCTCGGGAGAGCCGCTAAGTTTGAGTTGTGTACCGCGCGATAGGATCTTGAGAAGGGGAAATTTCTTTTTTAATAGGTCGAGTTTTCCGTTGTTGACCCCGAAGAATTCGATCGGATTGATCGTTTCGAGATTAATAATGGTGTCTGTCAAGGCACTGCTTTTTTGTGATGTGTATTAATTTGAGATGCAAAAGAGCTGATTCAATATTAGTGTACTCATTCACAAAAACCAATCAATACTTATCAACAAATGTGAATAGATGGAAAGATTATCTTTTGGTTAAATGGAGAGCACTTTGTCGCGGGCAATCAAGCAGGCGCCGATCACACCGGCCTTTTCTCCCAGACGCGAAATACGCAGTTGCGTATCGCTGTTGACCAAGCTCAGTGAATATTTGTTGATGGCGCTCTTTACCGGAAGGCGTAGGTAATCGCCCGTTTCAGAAAGCGTGCCACCCAAGATCAATAATTCAGGGTTGAATACGTTGATGAGCATGGCCAGCCCTTTGCCGATCTTTTCGCCCAGATCGGCCAGCATCTCTATACAAAGCATGTCTTCTTGATTGGCGGCTGCGATAATATCGAGCAAGGTGATCTCTGCCGGATCTTTCTTTTTTTTCATGGCCGAAGAGGTGAATCCCTGCTTGATCTTCTCTCTGAACTTTCTGAGCAGTGATTGACCGGAGGCCTCGGTTTCGAGACATCCTTTTTTTCCGCAATGACAAAGTATCTCGTTCTCGAAAAAAGGAATGTGACCGAACTCACCACTAAATCCGGATTTTCCATAATACAATTTACCATTTACCAAAATGCCCAGCCCGATCCCATAGTCCATGTTCACGAAGAGAACATGACGGGCTCCGGCCACCTCACCATTGCAAAACTCACCATAGGCCATGGCCCTGGAGTCGTTCTCTAAAAAAGTGGGAATCCCAAATTCGCGTTGAATGGTCTCGGCCAGCGGTTCTTCTTGAAAATGAAAATAACTATAGCTATATCCTGTTGTCTGGTTGATGCGTCCTGACAGGTTGATCCCCATTCCCAGTATTTTGTTCTTGGGAATATTGAGTTCTTGCAGATACTGGCGGATCAATTCCAACAGTTGCTGAAAGGATTCTTGCGTGTTTTCGAGTCGGTAAGGAATTTTTTCTTTTAGATTGATCAGGTGTTTTCTGAAATCAAGCAATCCCAAATTGATGTAGTATCGTTTTACATCGACCCCAATAAAGAAGCAGGCATCGGCCACCAATCCGTAAATGCTGGCCCTTCTGCCACCGGTCGAATCGAATTTTCCGTTGTCGCGAATCAGTCGGTCCTCTATTAGCTCGTTGACCAGACTAGTTATTTTGGGCACGCTGGTATTGAGCTCGCGGCTCAGTTCGGTGATGGTAAAGTCTCCGTGCAGATCGAGGTGGCTAAGGATGCTTCTCTTGAGCGACTTATTCTTGTAGGCTACACCCGAGGCATTCTCATCGCTGAACAGCTCGAAGATCCGGTGCTTGGGAGGGATGGGTGACTTTTTCATTACTAAGTGAGAATCAGATACTAATATAATTTAATTCTTTAAAAAACATGAATGGGGGCCCACTAAATAAAAAATTTTATTAAGATTTAGGATTCTAGTAAAAATTTTTTAATATTTGTCTTTGAACTGCAATGAATTAAACCCGATCTGACAGTTCTACGAATGCTAGCCCAACAAGCCCTACCCAAGGATGCTGCCTCTATTGGCCGTTATGCCGAGTTGTATCTCGCAGAGTTAAAAGACAATGTTCTTCCTTTTTGGCTTCGCCATAGCAAGGACGAAAAATTCGGAGGATTTTTTACCTGTCTGGATCGTGAGGGTAAGGTATATGATACCGACAAATTCATGTGGTTGCAAGGAAGAGAGGTGTGGACCTTCAGTTACATGTACAAACAATTGGAGCCGCGTCCTGAGTGGCTGGCCATGGCATTGCATGGTGCAGCTTTTATGGAAAAGTTTGGAAGGGACAACGAGGGTAATTGGTATTTCTCATTAACGCAAGACGGTAGACCCTTGGTGCAACCTTATAATATTTTCAGCGATTGTTTTGCGACCATGGCCTTTGCCGCACTCGATAGAGCGCAGCCCCATGACCGATATAAGAAGATCGCTACCGAGACCTTTGATAATATATTAAGAAGACGTCATAATTGGAAGGGGATCTATAGCAAGGCAGTGCCCGGCACTCGGCCTCTCAAGAATTTTAGTCTGCCCATGATCCTTTGTAATCTGGCCCTTGAGCTGGAGCATATCGTTGGGGCCCGTCGCGTGGAGGCCTTGATCCCTGAGGTGATACACGAAGTGATGGAGGTCTTCTATCAGCCCGAGACGGGATTGATCTTGGAGAATGTTTACGAAGACGGCAGCTTCTGTGATAGTTTCGAGGGCCGATTGCTCAATCCCGGTCATGCGATAGAGGCCATGTGGTTTGTGATGGACCTGGCCGTTCGTTCCAATGACCAGCAGCTTATTTACAAAGCAAAAGACATCATGCTCCATACCTTGCAAAAGGGATGGGACAGTGAGTACGGTGGAATTCTCTATTTTCTGGATTGTCATGGTCATCCGCCGCAGCAACTGGAGTGGGATCAAAAATTATGGTGGGTACATGTGGAGGCGTTGGTCGCATTGGCCAAGGCCTATAAACTTACCGGTGACCCCGTCTGCGCCAGTTGGTTCGAAAAGGTGCATGA
>DNMB01000066.1 GCA_003489485.1 Chitinophagaceae bacterium
AATGGCCGTGGCCAAAAGATCGAGATATGCAAAGGCCGATTCTTCGGGCAGCTCTAATTGCTCTTGCAATGCGCACATAAGTTTAAAGGCCACGCCGCATCCACATAATTCCTTGTAGGGATAGGGGCAGTCTTGTTGTTTGGCATTCAAGATGGCTACTGCATTGGGTAGTTGTTCGTCGGGTAAGTGATGATCGCATACTATAAAATCGATGCCGAGTTGGCGGGCATAGTCGATCAGCGCTACCGATTTGATGCCACAATCCACCGAGATAATAAGTGTGATGCCCTGTGCTGCGGCCTGGTCTATTCCGGCCTGGCTGATGCCGTAGCCCTCCCGGTAACGGTGCGGGATATAATACGAGAGGGGCGCATGTACTTTTTTCAAGAACAGATACAAGCTGGCCACCGAAGTGGTTCCGTCCACATCGTAGTCTCCGAAGATCAATACCTTCTCTTGTTGCGCGATGGCCTGTGCGATTCGGTCCGTGGCCTTTCTCATGTCTTTCATGAGCCACGGACTATGAAGCTCTTCGAAAGAGGGTCTGAAAAAAGAACGGGCTCGTTCAAAATCGGCAATGCCTCGTTGTGCCAGCAAGGAGCAAAGAATGGGATGGATCTGTAGTTGCTCTTGCAGTGATTTGGCTTGTTCGGGCCGCTGCGGTAATTTATTCCACCGTTTTTGCAATCGATCAATATTTTCTGTCTGTTACGAACAAGACCATGTCCTCAAGACCTCTTCGCGTATCGGAATCGGGAAATGTGTGAAGGACGTTCAATGCCTGTTCTTTAAAATGGTTCATTTGCTTGGTCGCATAGCTAATACCGCCTGTTGCTTGCACTTGCTGCATGACCCAGTCTACCTTGTTTTTGTCTTGACTGTTGTTTTTGACAATGTAAATGATCTTTCTTCGAGTCGCCGCATCGCAATGATTGAGCGTGTAGATGAGTGGCAGTGTCAGCTTTTTTTCTTTGATGTCGTTGCCCGTGGGTTTGCCGATGTCTTCACTGGCGTAATCGAAGAGATCGTCTTTTATTTGAAAGGCCATACCCGTAAGTTCACCGAACAAGCGCAGGGTCTCAGTGTGGGTCTTATCTTGAGCGGCAGACCAGGCCCCGGCAGCGCAGGCAGATGCCAGCAGCGAGGCGGTCTTTCCTCTGATAATATCATAGTAGACCTCTTCTTTTAAATTGAGGTTTCTCGCTTTTTCAAGTTGCAAGAGCTCGCCTTCGCTAATTTTTTTTACGGCATCCGAAAGGATATGAAGTAACTGGTAGTCGTTATGATCGAGCGAAAGCAACAAACCCTTTGCCAGCAGGTAATCTCCGATCAACACACTGGCCTTGGTCTTCCAGAGCGCATAGGTCGAAAAAAATCCTCTTCGCTCCAGCGAGTCATCTACCACATCATCATGGACCAGGGTAGCAGTATGTAATATCTCTACCAAAGAGGCGGCCCGGTAGGTACTGTCATTGATCTCGCCGCAGAGTTTGGCGGAGAGCATCACGAACATCGGACGAAGTTGTTTGCCCTTTCTCTTTACGACATAGCGCATGATCCGGTCCAGCAAAGGGGCCTGGCTTTGAACGGCTTCTTTGAATTTGACCTCAAAAAGATCGAGTTCTTTTTGAATCAGGGCATTGGGTAATTTCATCACGGGGGCGACAAGATACTGCAAAAATATTATTGAGGGGAGCTTGTCGTGTGCGGTTAAATTTTCGTTAACTCCTTGATAAATAAGGAGAAATGGTGTAATTACGAGCAATTAAAATTTTGTATATTCAGAGTTCTTGACTACTTTTGCCATAATTTATAAATCTTAACCTGTTAATATGAGAAGAAGTGCATACCTTCTGACAGTGCTTTTTAGCCTGTTGGCGTCTTATGGATTTTCACAGAAAGTCGGTAACACCTACGATCTGAAAGATTCCTCTTTGATCCCTTCAAAGAGAATGCCTCAGCACACTGAATTTTTGAACGGTACCTACAACTATCCTGCCATGCCCCGCAGCCAGTGGGAAGTGGGAGTAAAGGCCGGTCTGTTCCAAGTCAGTGGTGACGTTCCCGCTCAGTTTGTTTCTCCCGGATTTGGTTTTCATGTAAGAAAATCGCTGGGTTACACCCTGTCTATTCGCGGAGAATACATGTACGGTATTGGAAAAGGGTATGAGTATCGCGGTAACACAAACTATGCCAAGAACCCAGCTTGGGGAGCTAACATTGCCAGCCCCGCACAGCGCTACAGCGCTCCTCGTGCAGTGACCGGTGCCAATAATGTGGTAAGCATCGTTTCTTCTACCACCGGATTGCCCGCTTCTAGTTTTGACAAGGTTTTCTATAACTACCAGATCAAGGTATCAGAGGCTACCTTACAAGCTTTGCTGACACTGAACAATATTCAATTTCACAAGACCAACACCAGCATGAACATCTATGGTATTGCTGGTATTGGTGCCGCTATCTACGAAACGCGTGTCAATGCGTTGAACGGAACGACAAAGTACAATTTCAACTCTCTTGTCGATCCATCTTATGCCAATCGCAAGGATTTCATCAAGAATCTTAAGAATAACGTTCTCGATAACACATTCGAGACGCCCGCTGAGCGCAACACCAGCGCAAACGACAATGGCAGCACCTTCCGCCCCCTTGGTACGTTCGGTATCGGTTTTGCCTACAAGCTCAACGACAAGATCAACATCGCATTTGAAGATCGTTGGTCTGTAACGCGCGACGATCTGCTCGACGGACAGCGCTGGCAGGCTCACCCCAATGGTGATGCGGCCCAGACTCGTGACTTTGATACCTACAATTACATGTCTTTGGGTCTGAACATCAATCTTGGTAAGAACAGTGTTCAGCCTCTTTACTGGCTCAATCCTCTTGACTATCCATATTCAGAACTCCGCAATCCTCGGTTGATGAACATCCCCAAGCCTGTATTGCTTGATACAGACGGTGATGGTGTAACCGATCAGTTCGATCGCGAGCAAACTCCTGCCGGCTGTCCTGTTGACACCCATGGTGTAAGTCTGGATACCGATGGTGATGGTGTTCCTGATTGCAAAGACAAAGAATTGATTACCCCCACTCGTTGCCAGCCAGTCAATGTAGACGGCGTAGGTAATTGCAAGTGTCCTGATGATTGCAAAGTAGCGGCCGCTCCTGCTGCCCCCACTTGTGAGCAGAAGGTTGGTGCATTGCCCAGTGTTGCCTTCAAAGCCGGTAGCAACAAACTCTCTGATGATGCAAAAGCTTCATTGGCCTCTGCCGCTTCTCGCGTTCGTAACAATCCAGGTTGCCAAGTAGTGGTGGTTGGATATTGCGCTGGCGACAAGCGTGAGCAGCAGCTTAGCTGGGATCGCGTTAACGCAATCATCTCTTATATGGTAGACAAAGAGGGCATCAGCCAAGACCGCTTTATCTTCAACTACGGGCAGCAGGGTGGCGATTGCAACACCGTTGATCTTCGTGCTGCGGTAGACGGCGAGACCGGTCCTAACCGTGTGGATCCTCCTCATCCTAACTTGCGCAAGAACTAATTACAACTTTTTGATAGTAAAGGCCTCGGTAGTACCGGGGCCTTTTTTTGCCTGAAAAGCAATACATTACCATAATCTTAACGGGTGCTTACTTGGCCCCTCATCTTTTTTACGCAAATTTTGCCCATAAGCGTTAACTTTGCTTCCCCTATGTCCATCTTATTGCGATTCAGTGCGTTATTGGTGATGAGCTTAGCAGTTTTGTTGACTACCGGTTGCGGTAAAAGCATGACTAAGCTTCTAAAAAATCCCGATGCATCGTACAAGCTTCGCCGGGCAGAGCAGTTCTTTGTAAAAAAAGATTACATCAAGGCCCAACAAGTATACGAGGATATCATGCCTTTCTTTAAGACCTCTAAGGAGTTCGAAGACATTTATTACAAGTATGCTTATTGCGCTTATCATCTTTCGGATTTCATGAATGCCGAAAATCTTTTTAAGAGTTACTTGGAGATCTTTCCCACTAGTGGTCGGGCAGAAGAGATCGACTACATGCGTGCGTATTGTTTTTACAAGCAATCACCCAAGGCGCAGCTCGATCAGACCAGTACGCTTCGTGCCATGGGGATGATGCAGACCTTTATCAACACGCATCCCGGATCGCCCCGCAACAAGGAAGCCAATGATATCATCGATATCTGTAGGGCCAAGTTGGAAACCAAGGATTTTCTAAGTGCCCAGCTCTACTATGACTTGGGGCAATTCAGGGCAGCCGGTGTGGCGTTCACCTCTCTGTTGAATGCCTATCCAGAGTCGTACCGTGCCGATGAGTACAAATTGATGGTGATCAAATCGTATTTCCGTTTTGCGGAAATGAGCATAGAAGATAAAAAAGTAGAGCGATTCGAGCAAGTGGTCAACGAGTGCTTCGAGTTTGTGGATCGCTATCCGGAGAGTAAATTGAAAAAAGAGGTCGATAATTTTTTGAATTCATCACAGAACAACATAAAAATTCTTACCAATGAGCAAACTAAGACGCCAGCTTAGTGCCGGTATTACCAGCAATGTAGAGACCCGCAATTTGCAAGATGTCAAAGCAAAGACGGGTAACGTATACGAGTCCATCTCCATTATCGCCAAGCGCGCCAATCAGATCAATATTTCGTTGAAAGAAGAATTGCACAACAAGCTCGAGGAGTTTGCCAGCCATACCGATAGTCTCGAGGAGATCCACGAGAACAAAGAGCAGATCGAGATCTCTCGGGCGTATGAGCGGATGCCCAATCCGGCCCTGCTGGCCACCCAGGAATTCATGGACGATAAGGTCTATTTCAGAAAGCAGGAGGACGAACTGTTCAGCTAATCTTGCTGTTCATGTTTACCCGTTCACTACTACTACTGACCCTTTTGATTTCGGTCGAGATGTCGGCCCAGGAATTACAATCGCGCGTCAGCATTATCGCCAACAAGGTCAGCTCGCAGGTCGATCGCAAGATCTTTCAAACACTGCAGGGGGGTCTCACCAATTTTATCAATACTCGAAAATGGACGAGTGATGCTTTCGCAACGGCCGAAAGGATCCAGTGTAGTTTTCTGATCAGCATTGACCAAGACCTTGGCAACAATGTGTTCAAAGGAAAACTGACCGTACAGGCTGCGCGTCCGGTATATAACACTACGTACGATAGCCCTCTCATTAATTTTCAAGACGACAATGTGGTCTTCAAGTACGTGGAATTTCAACCCATCGAGTTCAATGAGAATCGTGTGCAGGGCAACGATCCAATGGTAGCGAACTTGACGGCCGTCATTGCTTTTTACATCAACATCATCTTAGGTTTGGACTATGATTCTTACTCCTTGCGTGGAGGCGAGATCTATTTTCAGCGTGCTTGGAACATCGTTAACAATGCGCCGGGTGCACGAGACATTGCGGGTTGGAAATCTTTCGATGGGCTGCGTAACCGCTATTGGTTGGCAGAGAATATGAACAACAATCGTTTTGCGTTGGTGCACGATGCCATTTATGCATACTACCGAACCGGTATGGATGTGTTTTTTGAGAACGAAGAAGCGGGTCGAACCGGCATGCTGAATGCGCTTAACTATTTGAATACCGTCAACACGGAGAACTTGAATTCTATGATCGTTCCCTTTTTGTTTCAGGGAAAAGCCAATGAGCTGGTCAAGGTATTTGGTAAGGGAACCAGCGAACAGCGCAACAAGGCGCGTGAACTACTGACCAAGATGGATATCACGAACATTGCTTTGTACAAAACATTATGAGGCTACGCTATCTTTTGCTATGGGTGCTCTTGCTGGGTTGGGCAGCCTGTCAATCAGACAAAAAGGTACCTTCGGATGTGCTCTCTCCCGATAAAATGGAGGAGGTGGTCTGGGACCTGATGCGGGCAGACCAATTCGTGGTCAGCTTTGCGCTTCCCAAAGACAGCTCGCTGCAAAAGGATGCAGAAAAATTGAAGTGGTATAACCGGGTGCTGGCGCTTCATGATGTTTCGGAGCAAACGTTCAAAGAGAGTTTCCGGTATTACCAGACAAGGCCCGATCTGATGGCCGAGATCATGGACTCGATCGCACGAAAAGAGGAGATCATAGATAAGATGCCGAATCGAAAGCCGATGCGACTGGTAGAGTAAGTTCCCTAATTTTACAGACTAATCTTATTGTTCATGAACAAAGTAGTAGCGGGTCCTGATGTGGCGGTGGCGGATATTTGCGATGGGGCTACATTGATGCTCGGCGGATTTGGACTCTGTGGTATTCCCGAAAATTGCATCGCGGCGCTGGTTCGCAAGCAGGTTCGTCAGTTGACCTGTATCTCCAATAATGCCGGAGTGGACGATTTTGGCATTGGGCTGATGCTTGCACAGCGCCAAGTAAAAAAAATGATCTCTTCTTACGTAGGAGAGAATGCTGAGTTCGAAAGACAACTGCTCAGTGGAGAACTGCAGGTAGAGTTGATCCCGCAGGGCACGCTTGC
>DNMB01000080.1 GCA_003489485.1 Chitinophagaceae bacterium
ACCACATGGGATTGTCCTCGCTACGCTCGGATCCCCACACAACCATATGGGATTGTCCTCGCTGCGCGAGGACAACGCGGGGGGCTCCGTCAGCGAGTATCGATGCAGGGCTTCGCCCTTTTTCATTTTTCATTTGGCTCACTTTGGAATGCAAGCATTCCACGCTCACCTAATGAAAAATGCCCCCAAGGGGGGCATCGATACTCGCTGGCGGAGAGGGAGGGATTCGAACCCTCGGTACAGATTTAAGTCCGTACAACGGTTTAGCAAACCGGCCCTTTCGGCCACTCAGGCACCTCTCCGTTACCGCCTAAAAACCGACGGCGGACAGCAAAAATAAAAAGAAATTACATGGCAGCCAACTGCACTTTCTGTTGCAGTTCCAAGACATTCTCCCGGAAAATACCATCTGTGTCCATAAGGTCTTTCACGGTCTGGCACGAGTGAATCACAGTGGTATGATCACGTCCGCCGAAATGTTCCCCGATAGTTTTAAGTGAGTTCTTGGTAAAGGCCTTGGCCAGGTACATAGTGATCTGGCGGGCCTGTACGATCTCTCTTTTACGGGTCTTTTGTAACAATTTGTCGTATGGAACATCGAAATACTCACAAACCATCTTTTGAATGGTATCGATCGTGATCTCTTTGCTCGATGATTTTACAAAGTTGCGAAGTACCTTCTTGGCCAGATCCAGATCGATCTCCTTTCGGTTGAGCGAAGACTGAGCCAATAGCGAAATAAGCGCTCCTTCGAGCTCGCGAACATTGTTATTGATGTTGTAAGCAATGTATTTGACCACCTCTTTGGGCATATCGAGGCCGTCGCTCTTCATCTTCTTTTCCAAGATCTCGATGCGGGTTTCGTAATCGGGAACCTGCAGATCGGCACTGAGCCCCCAGCGGAAACGACTCAATAAACGCTCTTGTACACCCTCAAGGTCCTTGGGCGACTTATCTGAGGTGAGTACGAGTTGCTTTTGTGATTGGTGCAAATGATTGAAGATGGCGAAGAAAGCATCTTGTGACTTCTCGGCCTTGGCAAAAAACTGTACATCATCCAAGATCAGCACATCGATTAGCTGATAAAAATGAATAAAATCGTTGATCGCATTGTTGCGGCTGTGGTCCATGAACTGATTGATGAACTTTTCAGAACTCACGTACAGCACTACTTTATTGGGATGTATGCGCTTTACTTCGTTGCCAATAGCTTGTGCCAGGTGGGTCTTTCCCAAACCGGTACCGCCATAGATCACCAGCGGATTGAACGAGTTGGCTCCCGGCTTTTCCGCAACGGTCTTACCGGCACGACGAGCAACGCGATTACAATCTCCTTCTATGAAAGAATCGAACGTGTAAATAGGATTGAGCTGCGGGTCGATCTGCATTTTCTTGAGACCCGGAATGACAAAAGGATTTTTAACGGGATTGCTGATCACCAATGGAAAATCCATCTCGTTGTTCGAAAAAGACTTGTACCCTTGCCCGCTGACGTCCATGGTAACGGGTTTGCTGCGGCTATTGCCGCTATCGACCATGATTCGATATTCCAGACGAGCCTCTTTGCCTAATTCTCTTTTGAGTGTCTTAGCCAGCAGGTTTACATAGTGCTCTTCGAGGTATTCGAAGAAGAACTGACTGGGAACCTGAATCACCAACACGTTCGCTTTAAGTGAAACGGGGGTGATGGGTTCGAACCAGGTCTTAAAATGTTGCCATTCGACTATATCCTTGATGATCTTTAAACAATTGCCCCAGACTTTTTCTGCGTTCTTGTCCATCGTTCGCAATGCAGTTTATCGTGTTTTAACGGTAGTTGTTAACAGTCCCACACACATCTTTTTCACTTGTTCACATTTGTCAATAAAAAAACTTGCGCGGGATGGCGAATATCATTAATCCAAATCAAACAAAAAAAATTTAACCGACAGATTTTGAGGAAATCAAGATTTTTTCTGTTTTTAAAATTTTCTGGCTCGAAAATTTGGAAAATTCAAAATCGATCCTACCCAACAAAATCCCGCCAAAACCCACCTGGTTCACCATCACATCCCTACCCTTTTTATTGGTATAAACAAGGGGTTTGTCCAAAAAGGTATGGGTATGCCCCCCTATGATCAGGTCTATTTCCTCACTTTGCTTGGCCAGATCCTCATCACTGACCTTGCGCTCTGTGGTATAGCGGTTTCCGAGGTGAGAAAGACAGATCACCAAGTCGCAATGCTCTTTTTTTCGCAGGGTAAAGGCCACTTTATTGGCTTCGGCAATGGGGTCCAGATATACGGTAGACCCGAACAGTTGATCGGGTATCAGCCCCTTGCCCTCTATGCCCACCCCCAGCACACCGATTGTAAGCGGTCCCTTTTTAAAGACCTGGTAAGGCTTTACATTACCCTCTAGTGGGGTACCGCTCACATCGTAGTTACACACCAGCATCGGAAAGCGGGCATGCAAACGTAGTTGAGTAGCAAGGTTCTCCATTCCTGCATCAAAATCATGATTACCAATGGCAGTGGCATCATAGCCCATGTAAGACATGGCCCTGATCTCGGGCTCGCCCTTGTAAAAATTAAAATAAGGAGTTCCCTGAAAGATATCACCGGCATCGAGCAAGAGCACATAAGGCTCTTTATCTCTAATTTGTTTAATGATTGAGGCCCTTTTTGCAACACCTCCTAAACCTTGGTTACGGCTGCCATCCATCGGAAAGGGGTCGAGCCGGCTATGAGTATCGTTTGTATGCAAGAT
>DNMB01000081.1:0-713 GCA_003489485.1 Chitinophagaceae bacterium
TATTTAATTAGATTTCTTTTTTCTTTTCGCCCCTCCGAATATGTCAGAGAGCTTGTCGTACTCCCTTTTATACGACAGACTGGCCCCCGCCCTGCGCGATCTGACCACGCTGGCGCTGGTACTGGCCGTAAGAAAATCGGCATTGGTGCGGTAGAAAAAAGAGGCCCTGATGGTCCCACTTGGGTTGATCAGCCACTCCATGGTCACGTCAGGAAGCAGTAATATGCTTTGTTGCACGCTCGATTGTGCGCCTTGCCCCAAGGGGGCATCCATTCCCAGGCCGGTCGAAATAATAAAACGGTTATCAAAAAAAGAGCGCCCGATCGAAAAATTCACGTTGCTGCCGAGGGTAAGCGCTGTGCTATTTGAGGCCAGCAGGTTGCGGTTGTACAGTGATGTGTTAAGGTTAATGCGATACTTGTCGCTTCTGAGAAGATTGCTGAATAATTTATTGATCTGGTCGCTCAGCACCGAAAGTAGAATACCGGAGATCGTACTAACGTTAACACCTGCTCCCGATAAACTTCCTCCCAGCTCATTGGGGGCAAAACTGTTGAATACGATCAAATAGGTTACTTGTCGGTTCAGTTCGTTGACATTGTTTTGCAATTGTCTCAAGAGCAGGGTCAGCTCGGGGTTCACGTTTGCGATGCTGTTGGGCGGAAAGTCCAGCGAAAAAGCAATGTTCGGTTTAAAGAGTTTGTCTGTTAGTT
>DNMB01000081.1:1095-12575 GCA_003489485.1 Chitinophagaceae bacterium
AGTGTACTGGCCAATGGGGCAAAACTGACTCGCTCGCTTTTGTAAACCGCCTCGAATTTTATATCGGCATCATAGGGATCGCCATTCCATTCAATATAGTTGGTGCTTCCTTTTCTGATCTCAAATGGTTTTTTAAAAAACGATTGAAAGGTAAAAAGGTAACTTCCTTCTTCGATGCCCAGCCTTCCTCGTAATGTGAGCGGCTCTGTAGTGCCCGATCTGATCTTTAATGTTCCGCTGCCCTTGCCCTTGATCTCGTCGCCAGTGAGTTCGTCTAACACGACCTTGACCTGTACCAGCGGGTTGGCCGTTAGCTCCAGGTCAAAAAGTATATTGTCTCCATTTCGACCGTAGTCTTCGGCCTCGATCTCTTTTCCGAATTTTCGTTCTACCAAAAAGTCAGCGTTGCCGCTCTCACGACCTGAGCCGGGGGGCAGTGTCACATAGCTACTGTCCTTATCCGAAGCCGTCGCATTGAGCGTCATGACCATATCACTTTGCGGACCGCGCAACTGCAACAGGGCCGTTCCTTTCACATCTCCAAAGAAAAGTTCATTATCGGCGCGGTTCGTACGGAGTAATTGCACTGGGCGATTTTCTTGCTCACCTCTTGTGCCGGGTTTGCGCGTCGACACATCGAGGTCGTAAAACAGATTGTAAAAAGATTCGTGGTCGATACCTCCTGTCACATAGATCGGGTTATTGGTAATGGTGTCGCGAAGCACCAGCCCGTTCAACTCGATCCTACTTGGGGTCAGTTCTATTTCCTTGTCTTCGATTCGGTAATAACATTGCGTGTAGTTTACGCGAAGTCCTGCATTACTGAGCAGTCCTTTTCCGGTCACAGCAGGCCGATTCAGATCTCCTCCGATAGTGATATCGCCTGTAAGATATCCGGTGATATCGCTAAACAGGTCACCCAAGAATCTTTCCAACAAGGTAATTGGATAGCGCTGCGTGTTGAGTGAAATCTTGTTTTGAGATGCCAGCGAGTCGCTGGTGTACAGCAAAACATCAAAGGTCAGCCTCTCGGTTTCGTTCAGGGTAGTGCCGTTGGCAACAAGAGTGCCTTTCTTAAGGTCGTAATTGAGTTTTGTACGAATCTCTCCGATCGAGTCGTTGTCTAATCGTAGCAGTCGGGTATCGATCTGCTCGCTACTGATTCGCAGGTCGCCCACAGGATCTTCGATCAATACTTTTCCTGAAACTACTCCTTCCAGTCTGTTATCAGGAAGCACTAAAGGCGAAAAGTCATTCAAGTTGATATTGGTGAGCTCTACACTGATCCTGTCTTTTTTGTCAGTCTCCCTTGGTAAGGTGCGCACGCGTAATTGTTGCTCTCCCTCTGCGAGTAAGAGGTTGCCGCTTACGGGAAGATTTTTTCTGAGCACCAGCTCTCCCTCTTCACCTAGTGTCCATAGTTTTCCGTTGACCGTAAAGTCTGAAGGGTCCCAGTGTAAGACAAAGCCATCGCTAAAAGTAGTGACCAGCGCATTGAGATTGAGTTTTTCTACACCGCTTCCTTTTCCAGAGCGCAGCTTTATGGTAGATGAATCGTTTTTTGCTACAAACTGCAGGGAGACGGGTGGCAGGCTGATCGTATCGTTAAGCATGAACTGAGAAACACTCCCTTCTATTTGCAAGGTCTCGTTTGCCGATGCGCTGTTGATCTCGATACGTTCGGCACGGTATTGTTGATAGCGCAATTCAGGAATGTTCGCCTTGAGTGCGAACTGCCGTTGATCGGGGATCCATAAGGCCTCTACTGAACTATAATTTAGACCGGACCAGCCAGGCGCCACAGAAGAAAGAAATGGCCCGGCCAGCGAAGTTTGTAGCGAAAGGGCTATTCGTGTGTCATTCGAAAGAGGGGCGCTCGGCTTGAATTGAGAAGGGTAATACTGCGATAAGAAATTACTTGCGATCCGATCAACCTCATTAAAGTGAAATTGCCCACTCAGCGTCGCATTGAATTCGTTTGAATTGATCTTTATGTCTTTTTTTGTTTGCGTAAGCAGCGCCATTACCACCAGCGAATCGAGCGGAAGTAGTTCTTCCTCTACGGTTATGGCTGCATTGCGAAATGCCAGGGTTCCTTCTAGCTCCTCCCTGTTTTTGTATCGTATGGCCGATTCGATCTTGCCGGAGAGCACAATGTTTTTTTCGGTGAGTCGAAGATCTTTTAAGGCAGCCTTTTCGATCACTCCCGAGAAGGCAAAGCTATATTGAGGCTGGCCCGCATGTAGTGTGGCTTCGATGGGGCCGGTTTGCAGATGCTCGTCTTGAATACGAGTTCTAAAACTAAAAATTTGATCTTGTAATGATCCCTGCAGCTGAATATCCTTGTAGGTATAATCGTTGTATTGAATAGACCCGATGGCTCCTTCATAGGTAATTTCAGCGTCTTGTAGCTTCAGGCCTTTTCCCTGAATGCCCCCCTTAAAATTTATCTTACCCAGTTGCGGCTGTCCGCTGAGTGCCCCCAGATCGAATGAACTGAGCTCGAGAGCGCCTTGATATGCTACGGGTTGGTTTGCTTGCAGCTGAATTTTCAGCCTTGTTCCAATAGATCCCAGCCCGGTTTGCCAGTTCCCCTTTGCGGTAAAATCGCGTTGCTGCCCGGTGAGCGATCCTTGAAAACGGATATAGCGAAGCTGAGAAAGTGTCTGGTTGCTTTGTTTTGCAAGGGCCGGAATAAAAAAAATAAGGTCCTCGTAAGAGCTGTTCAATCGTTTAGCCTGCAGATCGATCCATAGATTTTTTGGAGAGGATAGATTTTTTACGAAAAGATCTCCCTGAAAAAAACTCTCACTCCCCGCTTTTAAAATAATGTCATTGACGGCAAGAGAGGCCAGATTGCCACTTATACGGGCCTGCAGCTGAACATCTTTATTAAAATTGGCTGCTTGTGGTAAGAAAAAGGCAATGTCTTTGCTGCTGATGCGAGAAGATGTTATTTGCGCTTCTAGCATCGGCTCTGGCAACTGCGATCTGGCTTGTTGTGATGTTGGGAATCGCAGTGTCACTTTTTGCTCAACCACACTATTGTTGGTTTGTAAAAAGAAACTGTCGAGCGATAATGAGCCGGCCATCCAACGCAAGTTGGTCTTCAGTTTTTTTATGGTCAATCCGCTTCGCTCCCTAGCGCTCAGCGAGAGGGTGCTGCTAATCGTATCACCGCGAAGGGCCGTGTTGTTGAGTAACAAATTCAGTTGCCTTATATCCGGTTGAGACGCATCGAAAACGCCCGGTAAAAGGGGGCGACCTTCTTTGCTCATTGTGAAACTCCCGTTTCGTATCTCCACGGTGCCCAATTGCAGATTGGGCAGATCGGTGGCAGCGAAAGAGGCTTCGGTCTCAACATCGATCTGTTGCGGCTTATTACCGGCAAAGCGGCGCAAGGTCAGCTGTGGATCGTCCACGACCAATGAACGAATTCGAATATTTTTAAGTGCCGTTGAAAGTTCATCGGCCTCCAGTGAAAGGTATTTTACCCTGGCTTGCAACGACTGACCTTCCCAGCGGTCAATTTGCTCAAAGCGAATGGATCGAATTGAGAGGTGGTGTAAGTGAACTGGAGTTGCAGCACTTTGATTGTTGGTCGTACCCGAATTGCTTCCACCAAAATAATCCACTAAAAATTGGTGTCTCCAAACGCTGTCTGTTCTGTGCATTCTTACCAGCGCACCTTCTAGCTGTACATGGGTTAGGTCTATGCTATCTTTTGTAAAGAACCAGTCGGTGATGCGTAATTGAAGTTTATTGGCATACGCAAGGGTATCATTTTGTCGGTCCAAGACCAACAGTCCGTTCAACGAGAGACGATCTAGTAACGAGAAAGAGACCCTGTCTACCTCTATCGTTGTGCCAAGCTCTGCAGAGAAGGCCTTGGCTACTCTTTTGCCCAGCCAGCTTTGTACGGCAGGTGTTTTGAGTAGTAGATACAACGTGCACAGCAATAGCAAGACGGACACCAAGACCCATTTCAATATTTTCCCCAGTGTTTTCAGAAAATTACGTTGTTTGTAAAATTAATGAAACTGCCCCAGTAAGATTGGTTAAATTGCCTAAAATCGATTCTATGAAACGCTTGCTTTTTCTTATCGCTTTTTTATGGAGCGTATCACTACTCGCTCAGCAAACGGTGACTGCAGTGCAGCCCCCATCTGGCAAATATGTTTTGGTTATACACGGAGGGGCTGGTACCATCAGTAAGGGTCAGGTAACGCCCGCCTTGGAGAAGCGCTATCACGAAGCACTGAACAAGGCCTTGCTGACGGGCTCTGCCATTCTCGAAAAAGGAGGAAAGGCGCTCGATGCCGTAGAGGCGACCGTTCGCGTTTTGGAAGATGATCCTTTGTTCAACGCAGGTAAGGGTGCTGTATTTACGGCCGAGGGCATCAATGAGCTGGATGCCGCCATCATGGATGGAGCTACGCTCGCAGCAGGTTCGGTGGCCGGTGTCAGGACCATCCGAAATCCTATTACTGCCGCACGTGCAGTGATGGAGAGATCAGAGCATGTGCTACTCGCCGGGCGGGGCGCTGAGGCCTTTGCTGCTCAGCAGGGGTTGGAGATCGTTGATCCCGCTTACTTCTACACGCCAGAGAGATGGGAGTCGTTGCAGCGTGCCAAAAAAAGAGATTCCCTGGCCCATCTCGCTGCACCGAATCATACCGCCTCTTTAGTTAGTGAGCAGCAGCGCAAAGACCGATATGGCACAGTAGGAGCGGTTGCTCTCGATCAACACGGACATTTGGCAGCGGCCACCAGTACAGGCGGAATGACCAATAAGAAATGGGGAAGGGTAGGCGATGCTCCCATCATTGGTAGCGGAACGTATGCGAACGATAAAACCGTTGCGATCAGCTGTACGGGATGGGGCGAATATTATCTGCGACTGGTCATGGCCAAATCTATCAGCGATCGTATGGAGTTTGGTCAGCAAAGTTTGCAGTATGCTGCCGATGAGATGATCATGAAGCAGTTGCCGGCATTGGGGGGCGACGGAGGATTGATCGCTGTAGACAAACAGGGCAATATGGCCTTACCCTTTTGCACGGAAGGAATGTACAGGGGCTATATCAGACGAGAGTCTTCCACCGGTCCGGTTCAAAAAGCGACAGCGATCTTCAAAGAATGATCCGTTAGAATTTATGGCCGAAGGTCAGCACGACACGAGTGCCTTGGCTTTGTATAGCAGCCCCCTCTACGGGTTGCTGGGTCAGTCGGTAGGCATAGTGGGTGTCGGTGCCTGCTGTGTGTACGTAGGTCAGGTCAATAAAGTTTCCTTTGTTGCGATAGCCAAGGCCACCACTTAATTGCAAGCGGCTTGCTGCAGGGGAATGGTTTTTTTGATAGGGATTTCCTAGCAACGCAACGCCCACTCGGGTCATCAGTGTCGTAAACTTGAGCTCGCCTCCCACGCGAAGATTCAGCGCGCCTCGGTAAGCATTATCGATCGCAGTATTCAATTCGCTGAAGTAATTGCGTGTTGACTGGCTATTGTCCATCTCAGGATCTACTTTGAAAGAAGAAGCTTTATAGTTTACGTATTCGAGGTCAGCCGTTAAAAATCCTTTTTGCCGCGTAACATCCTCCGTTTCGTTTATGACATACGATCCGCTGACCAAAAAGCGATAGGGGGTAAAATGAAAGTAAGTGAACTGTGCATCTTCTCCATTGGTAAAGATAGAGGAGGATTGCGTTTGCAGGCTCTTGTAATTCTCGGTGTCGGTAGTTACGGTGGCCGAGTAGATATCAGTAAGTCGAAGCCAGGTGGGAGTATGAATGGCCAGACCAAAGCGCCAAAAAGGAGCCGGTCGGTAAATGACCCCTACTTTCAGGTTCAATCCATTTCCGTTCGTCTCCAATCGCTGCTCGATCGAGGCAAAATCGAAGTTGTTCATATCCAAGGTGGCATCGGCTTCGGTAAACGTGGTGGTCCGATTAAAGAAGACAAAGGGGATGCCAAGCGTAAAGCCGAAATAGAGTTTATCATTGACCGATCCGCCATATCCAAGTGCCAGTTCATTGACGGCACCGCGACTTCTCTCGCAGTATTCTTGAAGCAGTCCTGTCGATACGGGTGCCCTTGATTTATACCGAAAGTTACCGGAGCTGCCTCCACCAATGGTATCGATCCAGAATGTGTTAAAAGCCAGGCTGCTGCCAAACGGAAAATTTTGCGCTACTTGATTGGCATCTCCTATTCCCGATATCTCTTCTAAAAAGCGTTGCGAATAAGAGTTGCGCGTATTGAGTCCTCTGTAAAGAAGGTTGCTGTTAAATTGAGCCGTCTGGTTGAGTGCAATGCCAAAGGCTCCTGTTCTTTTTTGCTGCGATCTCTTTCCCATTCCATGTTCATAGAACTGTGTGCCTGTTACGACACCGGTCGTGCCCAAACCGATGGTTCCTCGTTGGTCGGTTTCGCTTTTTCCAAGATAGCTGCTTGTATTTCGGGTGCGCAGATACGCAGGAGAAAGTACCAGGTCTCCTGTTTTGTAAAACCCCAGTCCGGCCGGATTTACATAGAGGGCCGACAGATCGCCTCCAAGCGAGGCCATGGCACCGCCAATGGCTTGTTGACGAGCTGTACCATTGGGTTGGGTCCAGGCAAAACGTAGCGCGTCGGCTGGTTCTTGCGAGTTCACCGCAAAAGAGAGTAACGTACAACAGAGCAACACCGTGTAATTCTTCATGTAGGCGATTGAAGGTTGTTCAGCAACTGCTGAGTGTAGATCAGAATCTTCTTACCGGTGCACTGCTGCCCGAAGAGGAGTTAGATGAATTATTGCTGCTGGGAGAAGATACCGGTGAACCTCCGGAGGAGCCACCTTGCGAGCCCGCACCAAATGCCTCTCGTAATGCACTGCCCCTGCTGCCCGACGAAGAACCATTTTGTGTGCCAAAGGGGATGTAATTACTCCGATATGTAGTATTCTGTTGAATTTGTTTCAGGTTAACAGGACCTTGTTGATAGCTGCCCAGGTTGTAGGTGCGGGGTCTGGTGTAGATGTTTTTGACCGGCACCTGTGCGGTGGCTACCGGGAAAAAGTAGGGATTGTAAAAATAATTCCACGAGACAAAGGGATTTAGTGTGGGGGCAAAAAATTGATTGTACCCCAGTGACCAGCGCTCGAAAGTATACCAGTCATCGAGGTCATTCCATCGGTTGCGGTCCCGAATACGCATGCGTAAGAAACGATCCTCCTCGTCGTCTTGGTTATGGCGAACGCGGCGGGTCTCTTCTCGCTGCACCCGCACATACTCGTCTTCGGGCCGAGGGGGAGAATAGTATACGTCATCCGGTGTCTGACCGGTTCTGTATGAGGTGCTGCAGCCAGCCAGCAGCAGCATCAAAAGCACTGACAGGAGCGAGGTTGTTTTCATAGCCGAAGTGGTTAATTTTGTATTCCTCATCAAAGTTCGGCATCTTGCGGAGATATTGCTTGCCGGGCTGTTAAAAAAAAGGTAAACCCGGCTGGCGCCATCATCATTTTATGAGCAAAGAGATCACTTCGAGAAGCACCGATTACTCCCAATGGTACAATGACCTCGTACTAAAGGGCGAATTGGCCGATTATTCTGCGGTCCGCGGTTGTATGGTCATTAAGCCCTACGGTTTTGCCCTTTGGGAAAACATGCGCGATGTGTTAGACAAGATGTTCAAGGATACAGGCCATGTGAATGCCTACTTTCCGCTCTTTGTTCCCAAAAGTTTGTTTGAGGCCGAAGAAAAGAATGCCGAGGGGTTCGCAAAGGAGTGTGCCATTGTTACGCATTATCGTTTACAGGCCGATCCCGATCGTCCTGGAAAGCTAATGGTCGATCCTGCTGCCAAACTAGAGGAAGAACTGGTGGTTCGTCCTACCAGCGAGGCCATCATATGGAGCACATACAAGAATTGGATACAATCTTATCGTGACCTTCCGATCTTGGTCAACCAATGGGCCAACGTGGTGCGTTGGGAAATGCGCACCCGTCTTTTCTTGCGCACGGCCGAGTTTTTGTGGCAAGAAGGGCACACGGCCCATGCGACTCGCCAGGAAGCGCTCGATGAGACCGTTAAGATGCTGCATGTGTACGCCGATTTTGTAGAGAATTATATGGCCGTTCCGGTCGTAAAAGGAGTTAAGACGCCCCAAGAACGTTTTGCCGGTGCCGAAGACACGTACTGCATTGAGGCGCTCATGCAAGATGGTAAGGCATTGCAGGCGGGCACTTCGCATTTTCTGGGACAAAATTTTGCCAAGGCCTTTGATGTAAAGTTCAGTGACCGCGATAATAAACTCGATTATGTTTGGGCCACAAGTTGGGGTGTCAGTACTCGGTTGATCGGTGCCCTGGTGATGGCTCACAGTGATGATGAAGGATTGGTCCTCCCTCCCCGTATTGCTCCTCTTCAAGTGGTTATCGTTCCCATCTATAAGGGCGATGAGCAAAAAGCGGCCATTGATACTTGTGTACAAGATCTAATGAGATCGCTTAAGGAATTGGGCATCCGGGTCAAGTACGATGATAACGATAATGCGCGTCCGGGCTGGAAGTTCGCAGAGTACGAAATGAAAGGAGTACCGCTTCGTTTGGCCATCGGGGCTCGCGATCTCGAAAATAAAGTGGTTGAGCTGGCTCGCCGCGATATCCGCGAAAAATCTACCGTTCCGCTAGAAGGGCTCAGTGTCCGTATTAAGCAACTCCTCGAAGAGATCCAACAACATCTTTTCGAAAAAGCATTGGCCTATCGCAACGATCACATTACACCTGCTAACTCTTGGGATGAATTTGTAGAACTACTCGACAGCAAGGGTGGGTTTATTGCGGCGCATTGGGATGGCACGGCCGAGACAGAAGAAGCCATCAAAGAAAAAACAAAGGCTACGATACGTTGTATTCCGTTAGATAACGTGCAAGAAACGGGTGCTTGTATTTTGAGTGGTAAACCCTCTGCGCAGCGCGTGCTCTTTGCGCGGGCCTATTAACCTGTTATGCATTCCGAATCTCCGTTTGCCTTGGGCCAGGTCTTGTTGATCGACAAGCCGCTGGGTTGGACCTCGTTTGATGTGGTCAGAAAACTCAGGCATTTGATTCGAATTAAAAAGATCGGACATGCCGGCACCTTAGATCCGCTGGCGACAGGGTTACTCATTGTTTGTACCGGTAAATTTACCAAGCGCATAAATGAGTTTATGGCGCAAGAAAAAGAGTATACAGGTACCATTACACTGGGTGCGGTCACACCCAGCTATGACCTGGAGACTGAACCCACCAATCACCAAGATATCGGTGCCATTACGCTTTCGTTGATCCAACAATCCGTCAAGCAGTTTACAGGTTCGATCTTACAGGTTCCTCCCGCTCATTCTGCCATCAAGGTAAAAGGTAAGCGTGTTTATGAGCTGGCCCGGAAGGGAGAGTCCGTAGTACTGGAGCCCCGGCGTATTACCATCTCTTCTTTTGAAGTGTTGCGTTTCGAGGAGGGGCTTGTGCATTTTAAGGTGGTCTGTTCTACAGGCACCTATATTAGAAGTTTGGCGAACGATCTGGGAGTTGCACTGGGGTGCGGCGCTTACCTGAGTGCATTACGAAGAACGCGTATCGGTTCGTTCTTGGTCGATCAGGCGCAGACCCCTGAGCAATTCGAGCGATCGCTCCCGGTACAGTAGTGTCGCTTACAGAATAAATGGGTAATTGATCCCCAGCTGAAATTGGTCCATATCGCTCCACCTAGAATAGCCGAACCATTTGTTCTGATAGGCCGCATTGACCGGAGCCGGGCTTGGATCTTTTGCCTTGATGGAGTAATCGAGTCTGATGATAAAGTAGGTAAAGTCAATGCGAAGGCCAGTTCCTACGCCAACGGCCAGATCTTTGCCGAGTCGTTGTAGCGAGAACACCTCTTCGCGATTTCTGCCAGGCGCATTTTTGACGTACCAGATATTTCCGATATCGGTAAATAATGCACCATTCACTTTAAATCCTGCAACTGTAAAGAATGGAAAGCGGTACTCGAGATTGGCCTCCAGTTGCAGGTCTCCGTATCGCTCGGGTAATCCGTTGTTACCATAGGATTGTATAGAAGAGCCGGGTCCCAGTTTGCGAAGCCCCCAGGCCCGCATGCTGTTGGGGCCACCGGCAAAGTACTGACGGTAAAGAGGCAGGTTGAATCGCTTGTTGGGATTGGCCGTGTTATCGAATTGATAACCGGCGCCGGCAAAAAAGCGCATGGCGATAGCAGCGCGGCGCATCATGATCTTGGTGGCAAAATCAAGGTCCAATTTAACGAAGCGAAAAAGCTGGCTGTCGAGTAGAGGATTGCGGATCATTCCTGTGAGCAATCCGGACTCTTCGATGTTGAAACGAAAGTTCGAGACACGATGGGCGCGTTGCTTGCTTAGCAGTACACCCGCCGTTACCGAAGAGATCAGACCATCTACGAAAATATTTTTTAGCAGCGCATTATTGGCGATCAGTTCTTCGAGCTTAGGTCTGCGGGCAATGGCATTGTATTCGATATTGGGCAGACGTAGGGTAAACAAGGCGTTTCGGTAGCGAAAGTCGTATCCCCAGGCAGCACTGTACGAAGACAGATTAAAGAGTTCCCTTCTTTCCGTATTGGCTACGTTAAAGGAAAGCACCGATTTAAAATTTTCTTTCCATTCTGCCGGAAGCCACTTGGCGCGGGGAATGGCGCGTGGAAAGTAAAGGTTATGCGTAATAGCAAGCTGCCGGGTTTGAATAAAATTTAAATCAGTCAGCTGATCGCGTCCTGTTTCAATACCAAATCGAACACTGGTGGTAGACTGTATCGCCCTTTTGGCCCAGTTGCGATTTTGCAAACCAAGATTAATCGCTACGCCAAAGAGGTTACCTGAAACAAGACTTTGGTTACTGCTTCCCTCGAGTGTGGCATTGTTGCTGTACTTGCGTGCAGGGGTCAATCTGATCAAAAGATCGGTCGTATCAGAAGAAGGGCGGGGTTGGGGTTCAATATTGATCAAGCGCCATGCACCCATGGCACTTAGCTGGTTGAGTGTTTTAAAGTAGTTGCGCTGGTCGTAGAGATCGCCGCTAAAAAAGAAGATCTTCTCTCTGAAAATGCCAGGATGAAAGACGGGTCGATAGGTGATCAGCTCCAGTCCGTTTCGTTTGCCGGTCTGGGTCTGTAGCCCTGCCGTATCACTGGTAAAATCGGGATAGACCTTGATGGCTCCGATATAATAACGGGTCAATTTACTGCTGTCAAATCCCGGTCGCAGCCTGATCTCCAGATTTGCCTTCGGCTGCTTGCGGTTGTTTTCGATATCGGCTAGTATACGCAGTTGTTCGATCGGGTCGGTGGTAGGGGCCAGTAAACGTGCGTCGAGCGTATCCCAAACGCCGATCAATTCTTCGCGGGTAAACCGGAGATAGCCATTGTTGCGATAGATGTCGACCAGTCGGTCCAGCTCGGAAGAGATCGTCGCTTTCGAAAAGGGCTC
>DNMB01000204.1 GCA_003489485.1 Chitinophagaceae bacterium
TCGCAGACGCCTGGCGATTTTTTTGTGCAGTCGCTTACTAATCTTTGTCCTAACACCACATACGAATTCTCCGCCTGGGTGTTGAATGTGGTCAATAATCCTGCGCTGATCAAACCGAATTTGATCTTTAAGATCGAGGCCGCCGATGGAACCGTACTGGCGCAGCATGCAACGGGCGATATTGAGGTTTTTGCGCAGCCCACCTGGCAACAGGTAGGCTTCTCCTTTACCAATGGAAATTCGAATGCGCCGGTGGTGTTGCGAATCACTAATAATGCACCCGGCGGTGGCGGCAATGACTTGGCTCTCGATGATATTAGTTTTCGTCCCTGTGGCCCTGTGGTGGCGACAACCATGGTGGGGTTGGGCGATACGGTCCGTGTATGCAAACCCGATCAAGTGGTTTATAATTTTCAGGGGCAAGTAACGGCTGGGTCAGGAAATTTTGCTTACCAATGGCAGCTGAGCCGCGATACCGGTCGAAGTTGGATCGATATTGATGGTGCTACGTCACTTCTTTTTACTCGCGCTGCAACCGCACCGGGGTTATACTTGTACAGAATGGGAGTGGCAGCCTCCTCCTCCATTGCTACTTCTTCTTGTCGGGTAAACAGTAACGTTCAATGGGTCGATGTGTTCGACTTGCCCCTTACACAAGCTGGTCCCGATCGGGTAAAATTTTTAGGAAGACCCGTACGCTTATTGGCCACCGCCAACGAAGAGGTGGGTACACGTTACGCCTGGACCCCTGCTATTGGGCTCTCTGATGCTTCACAGCTCAATCCGCTGGCAGATCCGGCACAGAGCACCGAGTATACCTTGACCGTTACGACCCGGCATGGTTGCGTTAATAGCGATCGCGTAAGGGTCGATGTGGTGTCTTCTATTTTTGTGCCCAATGCGTTTACGCCTAATGCTGACGGAAAGAACGATCGGTGGACCATACCTTCTTTGACCCCCGAGCTGGGTGCTGTGGTAAGTGTTTTCGATAGGGCCGGCCAGCTTGTGTACCAGGCCCGCAGTGCCGCCGTTTCGTGGGATGGGACCTACAAGGGAGTGCCGCTGGCAACAGGGGTATATGTTTACCAGATCACTTTCGTTGATGCAGACCCGCTGAAGGGCACTTTGTTTTTGCTACGATAAAAAAACCCTCCGCTAGTGGGAGGGTTTCAATCTTTTAACTGATAGGGCAGTTCATCAGGACTTATTAGCTGCTGCCTTGGGCGCTTGCTTTTGCATCTCTGCATAGGCTTCGGCACTCAGCACCTCTCCAACGATCTTTACGATTTTGACTTCGTCTACACCGGCGAACTTAATGTTCACGTCTTTGGTAAAAGGAGCCACGGCTGCGGCATTGTATTGAACTTTCAACTTGGCAGAAGCGCCGGGTTGAATGGGCTCGGTGATCTTTTCGGGAGTGGTGCATCCGCAACTGGCCCAACTGTTTTCTACGACCAGGGGTTTGTTACTGATGTTTTTGATTTCAAAAGCATACGTTACAGGCTCGCCCTGTTTGATCTTACCAAAATCATGTCTTTCGGTATTCATTTTTACGAGGGCATCCACTTTGGTCTGGGCAAAAGCGCATACTGAGAACACGAGCATCAGAGATGCGAATAATAATTTTTTCATAGTAAGAAATTTGAATAACAAATATAATAAAATAGTTCTCACTTCTCAAATCGGCTGTTTTGTAGCCCTCTTTTTAGCATTTCTATAACCCAATCCTTTCTTCTTATTTTTGCGGCATGGAAAACCAGCATCCTGATCAGCTCTCGTATGACCTTTTCAAACAAGAGGTTATCAGGGACTTTCGTACCGCCTGCCTAAGCCGAGAGATCAGTCTGCTGGGGCGTAAAGAGGTGCTGGGCGGAAAGGCCAAGTTCGGGATCTTTGGCGATGGCAAAGAGGTAGCCCAGGTGGCCATGGCCAAATTCTTTATGCCTGGCGATTTTAGGAGTGGATATTACCGCGACCAGACCTTTGTGCTGGCTACCGGAATGGGTACCCCCGAGGCCCTTTTTGCACAGCTCTATGCAGACCCCGATCTGGGCAGAGAGCCCTTTAGTGCGGGCCGCCAGATGAATAGTTTCTTTGCTACGCCCACTGTCGATGCTACGGGTGAGTGGCTCGATCTGACCGGTATTAAAAATAGCTCCAGCGATATTGCACCCACTGCGGGGCAGATGCCCCGGGCCCTCGGGTTGGCTCATGCCTCACGTTTGTTCAGGCAGGTGAGTTCGCTGCACCATCTGACACATCTTTCGCGCATGGGCAATGAAGTTTGTTTTGCTACCATCGGCGATGCTTCTACCAGCGAGGGTCATTTTTGGGAAACGATAAACGCTGCCACTGTCTTGCAAGTTCCATTGGCGGTATTTGTGTGGGATGACGGATACGGCATCTCTGTGCCCAAACAATATCAAACGGCCAAGGGATCCATCTCAGCTGCCTTACAAGGAATGCAGCGAACCGAAGAAGAAAGCGGATTGCAGATTTACCGGGTAAAGGGATGGGACTATGCCGGCATGTGCGAAGCATTCGAAGAAGGTATTCGTTTGGCAAGAGAGCAACACGTGCCCGTGTTGTTTCATGTGGAGGAGCTTACACAACCGCAGGGTCACTCTACATCAGGCAGCCACGAACGATACAAATCATCCGATCGTCTTACCTGGGAAAAAAAATGGGACGGTATTGAAAAGATGAGAGAGTGGTTACTCGAAAATGGGTTGGCCACGCAATCGTTGTTAGACGAGATTCAAGCGCAATCAAAAGAGCTGGCCAAGCAAAGCCGCGATACCGCTTGGAAGCAATACATACAACCCGTAAAGGAGCAAGTGGTAAAAGCGGTTACGCTTATCACCGAGCTTTCACAAGCTTTTCCTGAGCAGGCTGCTGTCTTGCAAGCGATCTCTACCACGTTGCAAGCCAGTCGCGATCCGCTGAGAAGAGAAGTAATGAAAGCGCTCTATCAAAGCATCGAGTGCGCTGGCGATCATCCTCACTGTTTTGCCATTAAGGATTATTACAACGACCTGCTGCAAGAAAATCAGCGACTTTATAATTCATATCTCTACGACCAGGGGCCCAAGAGTGCCTTGCACGTTCCTGCGGTAGCCCCGGTCTATGCATCCGACGCGCCCTCATTGAATGGATTTGAGATCATCAACCGTTATTTCGATCAGCAATTTTCCATTAACGAAAAGCTCGTCGCTTTTGGAGAAGATCTGGGTCAGATAGGAGATGTGAACCAGGGATTCAGCGGGTTGCAAGAAAAGCACGGCAAAGAAAGAATCTTCGATACGGGTATTCGGGAGCTGACCATCATGGGAAGCGGCATCGGGATGGCATTGCGGGGGCTTCGCCCCATTGCAGAGATCCAATATCTCGATTATCTGCTCTACGGATTACAACCGCTCAGTGATGATGTGGCCACGGTGCATTACCGCACAGCTGGTCGGCAAAGCTGTCCGTTGATCGTGCGTACCCGCGGGCATCGCCTCGAGGGGATCTGGCACAGCGGCTCTCCAATGGGAATGATCATCAATTCGCTTCGTGGAATACACGTTTGCGTGCCTCGTAATATGACGCAAGCGGCCGGCATGTACAATACACTTTTACGCAGTAACGATCCCGGACTGGTCATTGAGTGCCTGAACGGCTATCGTCTAAAGGAGAAACTTCCTTCTAACCTAGACTCATTTACTGTGGCTCTCGGTGTACCCGAGGTAATTCATCCGGGTTCGGATGTAACGATCGTTTCGTACGGATCTACCTTGCGCGTTATTGCAGAAGCGGTGCATCGGTTAGAGCAAGTCGGTATCAGCTGCGAATTGATCGATGTGCAGACCCTTCTTCCGTTCGATCTTCATCATCATATTGTCGATTCGCTCAAAAAGACCAATCGAATCTTATTTGTAGATGAGGATGTGCCTGGGGGTGCGGCTGCTTACATGTACAACAAAGTGATGGAAGAGCAAGGCGGATACAAATTCCTCGATGTGGCACCCCGCACCATTACGGCCAAACCGCATCGCCCTGCTTACGGCAGCGACGGTGATTATTTCAGTAAGCCCAATGCAGAAGAAATAGAAAAAGTGGTCAAAGAGATGATGGCCGAATAGCTGCGTAACTTTTCTCTGCGTTATCCCATGTTGTGAAATACCTTCTGAACGTCTTCGTCTTGTTCTAGTTTTTCGATCAATTTACTGACCTCTTCGGCTTGCTCATCATTTACCGGTACGGTCACGGTTGGGATCCACTCCAGCTCGGCGCTTAGCGGGGTGATCGATCTATCTTCGAATGCTTTTTGCATATTGCCAAAATCGGTAAAGCCGCATCGCGCGACCAAGATCTCGTCTCCGTTATCGGCTGTACTTTCTCCAAGTTCCTCGAGCCCTGCATCGATCAACTCCAATTCGAGCGATTCTGCATCGATCCCTTCGGGCTTTAATTTAAATACGCCCATTTTCTTGAACTGAAACGAAACGCTTCCACTGTTACCGAGTGAGCCGCCTCCTTTGTTAAAGTGTGATTTTACGTTCGCTACGGTTCTTACATGATTATCGGTGGCGGTCTCTACCAAAATGGCTACCCCGTGTGGTCCGTACCCTTCGTACAAGATCTCGTCGTAGTTGGCCATCTCTTTGCCCAGTGCTCTTTTGATGGCTGCCTCAACACGATCTTTGGGCATATTGACCGACTTGGCGTTTTGAACACACCTTCTGAGGGCAGGGTTGGTATTGGGGTCGGTTCCGCCGGCTTTAACGGCGATCACGATCTCTTTTCCAATGCGGGTAAATTGCTTGGCCATGCGGTCCCAGCGGGCGAACATGGTCGATTTTCTGACTTCAAATATGCGTCCCATATGGTAGGGGTTAAGGGTTGCAAAAATACGGCAATGAAACAAAAGAAAAACCGCCTCAGTGAGGCGGTTTCACATAACGACGCGTTGGCAAGCAACCGTTATGAAGATCTTAGTTTACTTCTTTGGCGGCTATAGGAAAAATAGATCACCAGTCCGATCGCCATCCAGATCAACGCTACTTTTAGCGTTTGTTCGTCAAGACCTGCGATCATGGCCAGGCAGATCACAGCGCCCAGTGTAGAGACCAGCGGAACAACAGGTGTTCTGAAGGGTCTTTCGATATGGGGTGATTTGACCCGTAAGATCCACACACCAATGCTTACCAAAACGAAGGCAAATAGAGTACCGAAGCTGGTCAGATCTCCAGCCACATGTCCGGGAACAAAGGCGGCAAATGCGCCTACGAATACGAATAGGATCCAGTTGGCTTTATAGGGTGTCTTGTATTTTTTGTGCAGCTCTCCAAATGCACTGGGTATAAGACCGTCGTTACTCATCGTATAGAAAATACGACTTTGGCCCATCAGCATTACCAGTATCACCGAAGAGAATCCGGCCAGGATAGCGACCGTAACGGCATCGGCCAGCCACTGGTATTCTTTCATATAGGTACTGATGGCGTAGGCCACGGAGGCCTCTCTTCCCTTTTCGGGATCCACAAAATCGGTCCAGGGAGCTACACCGGTCAGCACGTGTCCAAACAAAATGTATAAGATGGTACAAACAGCGAGCGATCCCATAATACCTATAGGCATATCACGCTTTGGGTTCTTGGCCTCTTGGGCAGCAGTGCTCACGGCATCGAATCCAATGAAAGCAAAGAATACGATTGCTGCGCCACCAAGCACGCCTCCCCAGC
>DNMB01000136.1 GCA_003489485.1 Chitinophagaceae bacterium
GTAAAAGCAGGCATGATAAAACACCAGCGGTATCAGTAGCAGTAACCAACCGGCATGCACGTCTTGCTGAAAGACGGCCAGCAGCGAGGTAACCAGCAACAGCAAGAATAACACCGACCACCCCCTTCTGACCTGAATGAGCATTTTACGGGTGTTGTCTTGCACGTAGTAAAACCCTGCCAGCAACGGCAAAAGCAATAGCAACAACGCCCCTGCCTTCCAAAAAGCGATGGTGCCCAGATTGGGCATCTGCCAGTTCGTAAAGATCAAAAAGGGTGTCAGCGGTGAACGATCGGTCAAAAAAAGCCAAACCCCATAAAAATAAAAAGGACTCAACAATCCCAGCAGACTTAGCAGCCAATCCTGTACCCTAAACGGACGCATGATGGCAATGGCCGGCAGCACCCAAACGATCAGTAAAAAAGAAGGAGCATACAAAAAGCCGGCCGACCCGATCAAAAAGCCCATGTTAAAAAGTGAGGCCCGTGCTTCGCCTTGGTTATACAATCTGAATAGCAGTAGCAGCAAGTAAAAGACCACCAGATTCATCAGCAAGGGAGCGCTCCAATAGCTCCACTGCGGAAATAGCGAAGTAAGCAGCAAATAGGTCATACCGGGCAGATCGGTACTCTGGTTAAGCATTTTTTGCTGGCTGAAAAAAAAGTTGAGCAGCAGCGCCTGTGCGAAGAGGACCACGAAAGAAAGGACCGAGAAAAAAAGCGGAGTAACCACACCCGAGGCCTGCATCCAGCCTAGCAACTGAACGTATAGCTCGCCATCGCGAGTACTGCTGACCGGTAAGCGGGGAGCGGTGAACAACGGAATTTTTACCAATACGGCAAAGACCAGTAGCAGTAGTACATTGAGGGGGCTCCTCTTTAAAAAAATAGCGATCAAAGCAGGCAGATGGTTTAGTTATATTCCAGCTTGGCAAAGCAAATATAACTCCGATAAACGGTTGGAATGATCAGCTGTCGGGCACTGACCTGTTTTCCTCGCATAGGCATGAACTGGTGTCCTTTCTCCAGGTTCTTCAGATCGGTATTGCGAGTCATCTCGCCGGCAGGCTGCAAGGTAAAATCGTTGAGCAACTTATCGCGACGATCTTGCTGGTTATAGAGCAAATGAAGTTCGCCGCCCAAGACCATCATGGAAAAAGAGAGCAGATCGTCTACCTCGTCGTCGAACTGGGTCTTGGCCACGACCCGACTCCATTGTAATTGGCCATCGGGGCCGAAGGACTGTACCATGATATTATCGGCATGATAGCGAACGGCCGTGTTGGTGCGACCGGGCATTCCCCACCAATAACGATTAAAATAAGGAGAGGTGTAATAAAAATTGTTGAACCCCATAAAGGGCGACCCATAGATATAATCGTAGCGATTCCAATTATTGGCCCTAGATGTAGTGTAATACGCTTCGCTACCTATGATGTAGCCCCCATCTCGCTTAACGATAATGTGTCGAATAAAGAAATCATTAAAGGCTGTACGCGCAGTCGCATTTCCCTTGGCCTCTTGGCGCAGTTCATTCGAGAATTCAAGAGTAGTGCTCACAACAGGCTGACGGGTCTGCTTGTCCCAGACATAAAAAAAGCAACCATCGATACCCGACCTTCTTTCATTGCTGTACAGCGAGGTAAAGATGTAGCGCTTGTTGAGATTGTCTATTTTGACCTTGATCTCGTCGAGGAACGGACCGTTCTCCCCTACGGGAAGCGGCGTCTCCAGCAAGATCGGCTGGTTGGCAGGCAGCAAGAGCATCGAGGCCTTGGTAATATTGTCGTTATTGCCTCGCAAGAATCTGCTGAAGAGGAGGTCGCCCTGGTTATCGAGGGCAAAGTCTCCCAATTGATCGCCTCGGTCAGACATAGGTATCGATACGTCGGCCCGACCAAGCAGGGATAGCTTTTCGTTGAACAGCAACTTGGTCATTCGGTATTCGTCGCGGTCTTTGCTGTTGATCTTAAATAACGCGATCCGCTTTCTGTCTTCGCTGCTTACCACGGCATAGAGCTTGTTGTCGGAGGCAAAATTGAGATGGGTCGTATCTAGCTCGATCAAGTCTCCCATTCGCTTACCATTGCCGTCGAGTTGAGCCGCCATACAATAAATGATATTGCGACGCTGGTACTGGTAGATCATCCAGGCATGATCTGCGTAAGGAAAGAAATCTACATTGATGGTCCGTTCGTTCGAAGGCATATAGCTTAGGTCTTCGCGTCCTAAGGGTTGCATCTCTTCGTCAAGTACCGAGATCCAGCTACGCAAACGATTGTTCTTAAAGATTAGGAATTTGCCGCCCACCTTACCGATGATCTCGTAATTGAGCCGGCGGGAGTCTTCCTTTTCGGGATCAGAATAAATGATACGCTGCGCGGAGAGAACCGACGGGGCCAGCACCCATAAGAACAGACTTATCAAAAATGACCGAAGCATAGGCTATAAAGGTATCCAATTAACGTAAAAACGGTTGTTCGGGACATCTGGTTCGTTTCGAAAAATAAAATTTAACATTTTTGCCTATACCTTTGTTTGGTGAAAGCTTCGACCACTAAGGTTACAGGTGCCGGGCTGCTGATCGCGCTGGGTATCATCTACGGCGACATCGGCACCTCTCCCCTCTACGTTTACAATGCCATTATCACGGACAGGGTCATCACGCAAGAGCTGATCTTGGGTACGCTCTCTTGTATCATCTGGACCCTTACCCTGCAAACCACACTCAAGTACGTAATGATGGTGTTGCGGGCCGATAACCGGGGCGAGGGTGGAACCTTTGCGCTGTATGCATTGGTCAGGCGAAGAAGAAAGTGGCTGGTCATACCGGCCATGGTGGGAGGGGCTTCACTACTAGCGGATGGCATCATCACTCCGCCGATCTCCATTACCTCTGCCATTGAAGGACTAAAGGAATTGCCCTCTCTGGGTATCAAAGAAGGAAGCAATACGGTCGTTATAATCGTGCTTTCTATATTGGCCTTATTCTTTTTTTTACAACAATTCGGCACCGCTTCGATCGGCAAGTTCTTTGGACCCGTAATGTTCATCTGGTTCAGTATGCTTCTGGTCTTGGGAGTCATTCACGTCTTTGATGATCTTTCTATTTTCAAGGCCATCTCTCCTCACTATGCGATAGAGTTTTTGCGAAGCTATCCGGGAGGCTTTTGGCTATTGGGAGCGGTCTTTTTATGTACCACGGGAGCCGAGGCGCTATACAGCGACCTGGGCCACTGCGGAAGAAAAAATATTCGATTGACATGGGGATATGTAAAGCTTTGTCTGCTGATCCATTACTTCGGACAAGGAGCGTCGCTGCTAGCTCAACCTTATCTGGTCGATGGCCAGTGGATGACCTTGACCGAGCTGCAGCAACCCATTACCAGTGCGCTGCGAAGTCAACTTCGCATTAATGCATTTTACGATCTGATGCCGCAGTGGTTCATCTTACCCGGTGTTGTGATCGCGACCTCAGCGGCCATCATTGCCAGCCAGGCCATGGTATCGGGCGCCTTTACGCTGGTCAGCGAGGCCATGCGACTGAACCTTTGGCCTAAGCTGAGAATTCGCTACCCCTCTGAAGAAAAGGGACAGCTTTTTGTTCCCACCATCAATTTGCTGATGTTCTTGGGTTGTGCCGGGGTGGTGCTTTATTTCAGAAAGTCGTCTAACATGGAGGCTGCGTACGGACTGGCCATTATCGTGACCATGCTGGCCACCACCATTCTTTTTGCCAACTACCTCGTGTTGCACCGTATTAAATCTTTTTGGATCTATTTGTTCTTGGCAGGATACCTTACCGTTGAGCTGAGCTATCTGGTCGCGCTGATGGTAAAGTTCACCCATGGAGGATATATCACATTGATCATAGGGCTGGTCGTCTTTACCGTAATGTACGTATGGTACCGGGCCAGAAAGATCAAGAATCGCTACGTTGAATTTATTAGACTGGAGCACTACATTCCCAAGATACAAGAGCTGAGCAGCGACCGCTCCGTTCCCAAATATGCCACACACCTGGTCTATCTGACCAGTGCCAACAACCCCCGCGAGATCGAGCACAAGATCGTCTACTCGATCTTGAATAAAAAGCCGAAGCGGGCCGATATCTACTGGTTCGTGCATCTCGATACGGTAGACAACCCCTACACGTGCGAATACAAAGTAGATCACATTATTCCCAACGATATCATTCGCATTGATTTTAGAATCGGATTCCGCGTCGAGCCCCGCGTGAATCTGATGTTCCGAAAAGTGGTAGAAGAGCTGGTGGCCAATAAAGAGGTCAACATCTTCAGTCGCTACGAAAGTTTGTCGAACGCTCACACCGTAGGCGATTTTCAGTTTATGGTAATGGAAAAATACCTGAGCCAAGACAACGAATTACCCTTCTTTGAACGGGTCGTCATGAAGCTTTATTTCTGGCTCAAAGATCACAGCCTCTCAGAAGAGAAAGGCTTTGGACTCGACCTGTCGAACGTAACGGTCGAAAAGTTTCCGCTCATTGTGGCGCCGGTCACGAACCTTTCGTTGCGCAGGATCGAAAATTAATTGCCTTGCCACCATTTATCTGGTACATACTAGGGGCGATGGTCGTTTTGTCGGCGTTGGCTTACCTGCTGCAGGAGCGTTTTATTTTCAGACCCGAAAAACTGGCGGCCGATTTTAAATTCAATTATCAAGCGCCCTTTAAGGAGTATTTCTTTGATGTAAGTCCAGGGGTTCGTATCAATGGGCTCCACTTCTACAGGGAGCAGCCCAAAGGGCTCATCTTGTACTTTCATGGAAATACCCGAAGCATCAAAGGTTGGGCTCGTTATGCCAAAGATTTTTATCGCTACGACTACGACGTGTTATTGGTCGATTACCGCGGCTTCGGAAAAAGCACCGGCAAACGAAGTGAAAAAGAAATGCTGGGAGACATGCAGTTCATATACGAGCGCTTACTCGAAACTTACAGCGAAGATCATCTGATCGTATACGGCAGAAGTCTGGGAAGTGGCTTTGCCACGAAGCTGGCCTCTGATAACCATCCCCGCTACCTGATACTGGATGCCCCGTATTTCAATTTCAGAAAAGTGATCGAACGTTTCTTACCGATCCTTCCGGTGCGACTGGTGCTTCGCTATCACTTACGATCTGATCAATGGCTGCCGCTGGTCAAATGCCATACCTACATCATTCATGGCACGCGCGACAGGTTGATCCCCATCAAGCACAGCGAGAGACTACAAAAGATCAACCCCAGAAAGTCTACGTTGATCCGCATTGAGGGTGGAGGCCACAACAACCTGCCTTCTTTTGACGAGTACCATAATTTTATTCGCGACATACTAAAGTACTGATGAAC
>DNMB01000018.1:0-1181 GCA_003489485.1 Chitinophagaceae bacterium
TATCAGATTCATACGGCCACTCCCGCTGTGCAAGAAGAGGGGACCTCGGTAGAAGATACGCTCGAGCAGCAACGCCGTGCGGCCGATCGCCTGCAAAAATTGCGAAACCTTAGCTATAATGTGAACACGGCCGACCCTAATAATGAGTTCGAGACCGTGCCAGCCTACGTTCGTCGCAATATGGAATTGTATAACAGTGCCTCACAGATCGAAAATTTTTATAGTAGTTACGAGGTAAAGGACGATCCTGCCAAGCAAGGACCGATCAGCACGCTCAATACATTTCTCGACGGCAAAAAGCCTGATTAACTGATTCTCTGCTTGCCAGAGAAAGACAGATGATGCGTTTTAGTTGTTCCTCCCGGTGTATGCCGGGAGGTTTTTTTTGCATCATGGCATAGAACAATTTAGCAACTGCTACGTTATTTTTTATGATGGAAAGCGCAAGAACCGTTTTGATCACCGGGGGTACGGGAATGGTGGGAAGTGCCTTGGTTCCAGTCTTACTACAAAAAGGGTATAAGGTCATCTTATTGACTCGCTCTTTGCAGTCGAGTTCGTTATCTCGTAACGCTCATCCTGCGCTTCAATATGCCACGTGGGATCCCGATAGTGGACTGATCGATACAGTGGCACTGGAGCAGGCCGATCATATTGTACACCTGGCCGGTGCTAACGTTGCGGAGAAAAGATGGACCGCATCTCGAAAAAAAGAGATCTGCGACAGTCGTGTCAAGTCCGGTCGGTTACTGACCTCTGCCTTACAAAAGTTATCGAAGCGCCCGGTATCCTTTATCAGCGCATCTGCCATTGGATGGTACGGGGCCGATGCAAGTAACCCCGCAATCCCTTTTCGCGAAGAGGCTCCCTATGATCGTTCTTTTTTAGGAGAGACTTGTAAGCAGTGGGAAGACAGTATACAAGAGTTGCCCGCAATGGACATTCGCACCGTCATCTTGCGCATCGGTATCGTATTGAGCAGAAAGGGTGGGGCGCTTCCTGAATTTATAAAGCCATTACGCTTGGGAGTGGCTCCCATATTGGGATCGGGAAAGCAGGTCATTAGCTGGATTCAGCTCGAAGATCTGGTAGCCATGATCGTTTTTGCCATGGAGCAACCCCGTCTGCATGGCGTTTACAATGCAGTGGCTCCCGCGCCAGCTACACAGCAGCAGTTGATG
>DNMB01000018.1:1576-5719 GCA_003489485.1 Chitinophagaceae bacterium
AGTGATGGGAGAAATGAGCATAGAGGTATTGAAGAGCACTACGGTGAGTGCCGATAAGATACTGGCAACCGGGTTTAGCTTTCGCTATCCGATGCTCCGCGAGGCGCTCGCTGCTAGTTAGTTTCTGATGGGCTTACCCGACGTGAGTACGCTTTGAATTCTTTCCAACGATTTTTTCTCTCCACATAGCGACAAGAAGGCCTCTCTTTCCAGATCGAGCAAGTACTGCTCCGACACCTTAGTAGGTTCGCTGAGATCGCCTCCACACATTACGTAGGCCAGTTTTTTTGCGATCAGTGCGTCGTGGGCTGATGCATATCCGGCTGTTTGCATGGCATGAATGCCTGCATACAAAACCCCCAAGCCGGATCTTCCTAATACGTGAATATCCTTTCGCTCTACAGGTTTATTGTAACCGGCCTCTTGCAGTGCGATCACGGCTCGTTTTGCAGCGGCAATGCGTCGGTTGCTGTTGTAGATGATCTCATCGGTGCCTTTTCTGTAAATGCCCATCGCAAAAGCCTCTGCAGCCGAGGTGGCTACCTTGGCCGTAGCAATCGACATAAAGCGATGCTTGAGTGTATTGGTATCGGGTTCATCAGGGTGCATTTCATCTGAGGCCCGCAGCGCAAATTCTTTGGTGCCACCACCGCCCGGAATAAGTCCTACGCCTAGTTCGACCAGACCTGTGTAGGTTTCTGCCGCCGCAAGACACTTGTCTGCATGCAGGGTAAGTTCGCAGCCCCCTCCCAGTGTCAATCCATGTGGGGCTACTACTACGGGTATCGAAGAGTACCGGGCGCGCATGGTGGTTTGCTGAAAGAGTCGAATGGCCAGATCAAGCTCGTCGTATTCTTGTTCAATGGCCATCATAAAGATCATGCCCACATTGGCTCCGGCAGAAAAATTAGCGCCTTCGTTTCCAATGACCAGTCCGCGGTACGATTGTTCTGCTTTTTCAATGGCTGTTTGAATGCCGCTGAGCACATCGCCTCCGATGCTTCCCATTTTGGTTTGCCATTGTAGCCCCAGCACTTCACTGCCCAGGTCGTACAATTTGCAAGAACTATTTTTCCAGACCAGTTTTTCTTTTTGATAACTCATGACCAAAAAGTCATCGGCCCCGGGCAAGGGTTTGTAAGAGCCGGTAGCGGGCTCGTAGCAATAGCGAATCCCCTTTTCGGTCTTATAGAATTGTTTGTGACCTTTTGCGATCATTTCCTTGACCCAGTCAGCAGCCGGGGTACCGGCTTTTTCCATCTCTTCGATCAGCGCAGGCACGCCTAAGATATCCCAGGTCTCAAAGGCTCCGATCTCCCAACCAAATCCAGCCATCATGGCATCATCCACGCGGTAGAGTTCATCGCTGATCTCGGGAATACGATGCGATATGTAAGAGAACAAACGGTAGTGCAGTAAGCGATAGAATTCACCGGCCTTATCTTTTCCTTTTAGCAAGGCGATCAATCTTGTCGCCAGATCTTCGATGGGTTTAGCCACCTCAAGTGTGGCAAAGGATGCTTTTTTTCTGGGATGATAGGTGAGTGTTTCAAGATCGAGTGTGAGGATCTCTTTTTTACCCGCCTCATTTTTTGTTTTCTTAAAGAATCCTTGCCCTGTCTTATCGCCCAGCCATTTGTTTTCGACCATTTTTTGTAACCAGTCGGGAATGCTGAACAATGCATGGGCTTCGTCATTGGGGCAATTGGCTGCCACGCCGCCGGCTACTTTGACCAGCGTATCGATGCCCACTACATCGGCGGTACGAAAGGTGGCCGATTTGGGTCTTCCGATAATGGGGCCCGTGAGTGCATCGATCTCGTCGATGCTAAGGCCAAGTTGTTGCTTCAGGTGCATGATGGCCATCATGCCAAATACCCCAATTCGGTTGGCAATAAAGGCGGGCGTGTCTTTGCACGTAACGGTCGTCTTTCCTAAATGCAGATCTCCATAGTGCATCAGAAACTCCACCAGCGCGGGGTCGGTATCGGGCGTGGGGATGATCTCGAGCAGTTTGAGATAACGCGGCGGATTAAAAAAGTGCGTGCCGCAAAAATGCTTGCGAAAGTCCTCGCTTCTTCCGGCCGACATCATCGAAATGGGAATGCCCGACGTATTGGAGCTGATGATCGTACCGGGTTTTCTATAGTGCTCTACTTTTTCAAATAGTTGTTGTTTGATATCGAGTCTCTCTACTACCACCTCTATGATCCAGTCGTATGCGCCGATCTCTTTTAAGTTGTCTTCGAAATTGCCGGTGCGAATTCTTTTTACCACATCTTTCTCATACACCGGCGACGGATTACTTTTAATGGCTGCCTGCAGCGCATCATTTACAATTTTATTGCGCACCGCCGTTCCATCTGCGGGCGTAACGTCTGACGCAACGATATCGAGTAAGAGTACATCGAGCCCCACTCCTGCAAAATGACAGGCAATTCGTGAGCCCATTACACCGCTGCCCAGCACGGCAACTTTGCGAATGGTTCTATTCATAAAAAAATAGTTAGTTATGCAACTAATTTACACTCACTAAATTAATGGATTTAAAATTCGAAAAGAAAAAACTCAGCTTACGATGGCACCAGGGTCAATGGGTTGCCCGGGTTGAATGAAATGGAGTTTACCGCTCGCGTCTTCTGCCATCAGGATCATCCCGTTGCTTTCGATACCTTTCATCTTTCGGGGCGCCAGGTTGGTAACAACGGTAACTTGTTGGCCGATCAGGGTCTCGGGTGCGTAGTGTAGGGCAATACCGCTTACGATAGTGCGCGTTTCATGCCCCAGGTCTACCGAGAGACAAAGCAGCTTATCGGCCTTCTCTACTTTTTGCGCCGTACGGATTACGCCGGTCTTGAGCTCGAGCTTGGCAAAATCTTCGTATTGTATGATGGCTTTGGCGGGGGCAGATGGTTTTTCTTCTTGCGGAGCCAAAGGGGCCTCTGGAGTAGACATGGTATGCTTCTTTAATTTTTCTATTTGAGCCAAGATCTCGCTGTCTTCTATTTTTCTAAAAAGTAGCTGCGGAGCACGAAGTGAGTAGCCGGTTTTGAGCAGGTCGATCTTGCCGGCATGTTCCCAGTGCAGCATTTTTTCGACCACCTTCATCTGATAGAGCAAGGTTTTTGCGGTATGGGGCATAAAGGGATGCGCCAAGATGGCCAGGTTCGCGGTCAATTGCAAACAAAGGTGAATGCAGTTATCGATGCGGGCCTGTGCGCTGGCATCTTGCTCGATCTGCTTGGCCAGCATCCAGGGCTCCTTCTTTTGCATGTACTGGTTTCCTTTTCGCGACAGATCGATCACTTCAAAAAGGGCCTCTCTGAACTTGTATTGCTCTATCAGCGTTTCAATTTTTTGAGGGGCCTGTGCAATGGCCGTCAGCAGCTCCTCATCCACTGCATCTTTTTGCGATGCATGAAAGGCAGGAACCTTTCCTGCACAGAGTTTATGCATCAGTACCCAGGTTCGGTTAACAAAGTTGCCGAAAATGGCTACCAGTTCACTGTTCACTGCATCTTGAAAACCTTTCCAGGTAAATTCGCTGTCTTTGGTCTCGGGGGCGATCTGCGTCAGGTAGTAGCGCAGCATATCCACACATTGGGGTCCTCCGTTGGGCGCCTCTACAAAGTCTTGGATGTAGTCGCGCATATCGAGTTTCCAATTGCGACTGGTGCTCATCTTGTCGCCTTCGAGATTCAGAAACTCATTGGCCGGTACATTCTCCGGTAATATGTAACCGTGCAATTTGAGCATGACCGGAAAAATGATACAGTGAAAAACTATATTGTCCTTTCCGATAAAGTGTACCAGTTTGGTGTCCTTGTCTTGCCAATAAGGTGTCCAGTCTTTTCCGTTGTCGAGGGCCCATTGTTTGGTCGCGCTGATATAGCCAATGGGTGCGTCGAACCATACGTAAAGTACTTTGCCTTCGCTGCCGGCAAGCCGGGAAGGCAAGGAGACTCCCCAATCGAGATCGCGGGTCACGGCCCGTGGTTGAAGCCCTCCCTCGATCCAGCTTTTGCATTGGCCGACCACGGTGGGTCGCCAGTCTTTTTGATGCTGGCCCATGATCCAATCTTGCAAGAATGCCTCGTGGCGGTTCAGCGGCAAATACCAATGGGTGGTTTTTTTCTTGATCGG
>DNMB01000056.1:0-286 GCA_003489485.1 Chitinophagaceae bacterium
ATCGATGCGGGCCTTACCGGAAAAGAAAACACACAAGCCGTAGGTCGATCGGCGGTAACGGCAATTGTGCTGGCTTCCATTATGCGTATACTTTTATTTCTGGCTGCGCTGGGTGTGGTAGCCAAAGGGATTTCACTGGGAACCGATAATCCTGCAGCGACTGTTTTTAAAGAGGCGGCAGGAGTAATAGGATTCAAGTTATTTGGCATTGTCATGTGGTGCGCGGCCATTACCTCGGTGGTTGGCTCTGCCTATACCTCTGTTTCATTTTTGCAATTTTCAAATA
>DNMB01000056.1:689-3108 GCA_003489485.1 Chitinophagaceae bacterium
GTTACCGTACTGCTACTCGCGGGCGCAGTAAACGGATTTATTCTACCCGTAGCGCTGGGAATTATATTGCTTGCAGCCAGACAGAAAAAAATAATGGGCACCTACCAACACAGCATTATTCTTACAGGTATCGGCTTAGTGGCATTGGTCGCAACCCTTTATCTAAGTGCGGCCACATTGATCAAGCTGTTTGGACAATAAAAAAAGACACCCCTTTCGAGGTGTCTTTTCAAAAAACGAAAATCAGAATTAGTTAGCGGGATCGTTTGGTGTATTGGGATTACCATCTCTTTCCTGTTGAGGATAAGGATAGAAATTCCGGGTACGCTCCGCTCCGGCTTGACCGGGACCGGGACGACCAAAACGACGACTGTCCTCTAATTTCATGCCGCTCATATAGAGTTCCATGCAACGGTTACGATAGATCTCTTGCAAGATGGCGGCCTGTGTGGTGGCACCGCTGTAAGCAGGTTGCGCCGCACCCAAACCAAAAGCATCGGTTGTCTTGGTGAGCACCTGATTGAGGAAGTTCACGGCACTGGTCAGGTTGTTGGCACGCGCATGACCTTCGGCTTGAATCAGGAGCATCTCACCGGGCAAGTAGATAGGAATGGCCGTAGCATCATCGCGGAAGAAACCTGAACCATTGGTGGCATTACGCACCACATAGAAAGGGATCCTTCCGTCGTTGGTAGCGGGAGCCAGTGCACCGGTCAACCCAAAATTAGAAACGATGCCGTATACGTTATTAGTGATGAGAGAGCTGCGATACACAGGATTTGGATTCAGTGTATTATAAAAATAAACACTGCGTGGTGTCAGATTTACGGCAGCAGCACGAGCAATGGCCAGATCGTTATTACCCGCCATGATATAGAAGCGAGCGGCCAATGCCAGCAATGTGTTGCGCACATCGATCTCACTTCCCACCTGGCTTAAAAAAGCAGCAGGCAACGGAGTGGTACCAATTAGCGCAGCGGCATCATCGAGCAGCTTGGTAGCGGCAGCCAGCGCCTCGGCGCGTGAACTGAACGTAGCATTTGCTCCAGGAGTTACCGGTACGCGCTCCCAGAACTGTGCCATGGTACCAATAGCCAATGCTTTATACAAATGAGCATAAGCTTGCACAGCGTTGCGGTAATTTACATCGGTAATAACGCCTACACTATTGATGATCTTGGTGGCCTCGCTGTTTACAATATTAGCGGTGGTCCAAAACGAATTGAGCACCCCATTATTGGGAGCCAGGTTAGTTCCACCATTTTGTAACTGTGCAAGGTCGGCATTACCTGCGTTGAGTACGGTCAACTCTCCGGTACTAAGACCAGAAGCTGAAATTGCCTGGTAAAGACTGCTTACGCCAACACCATTTACGGCCCAGCGTTGCTTGATGCCCACCACTGCCTTGGTCAATCCGTCTACACTGCTAAACACCTGGCTATCGGTGGGTGCATTGGGGTTGGTATAATCTTTTTTACAGGAGACCATACCTATGGTCAACACTGTAAGAAGTAGGATGTATTGTTTCATATGCGATCAATTAAAAGTTGGTGGTGATGGAGAGTTGAAGTACGCGTGGAATCGGGAAAGAACCAAAGTCTGTTCCTCTCACGATGCTCTGACCGGCAGAGTTAACCTCAGGATCGAATCCCTCGTCATACTTATCGAAGCTGAAGAGGTTACGACCCACAAGAGCGATCTTCATGTTCTGACAGAACTTCAACTTGTTGATGGTATATCCAATGGCCATCTCACGCAATTTGGTGAAGCTACCATCTTGCACGTGATACTCCTGAATACGAGGACCGATAAATCCACCAATGGCAGCTACCGTACCACGAGGAACTTCGCCCCGCAACTCTGATTCCGCAAGCGGACCTACCCCTACGTTGTTACGGGTAATACGATCCCAGTTGTAAACCTCAAAACCATACACTCCGTCGAATTGCAAACGAAGGCTCCAGTTCTTAACGGTAAACTCATTGACGATCGTCATGTTGAAATCAGGATTGGGATTACCTAGTACTTTGCGAAGAGGAGTTCCGGTAGGCTGTCCGTTCGCATCGCGCTGGGGAGCGCCAGTGGCAGCGTTTCCACGCTCTACCTGAGGTAAGCTAAATCCATTCACATCACGCATGAGCCAGCTGCCATCTGCATTGCGGGCAAAATAGTTGATGAAATAAACGCCAACGGGCTGCCCCACGAGCACACCTTGTGTACCGCTGGCATCAAAAGAAATAAAGGGGGCGTTGTTATAAAGCTCAGTGATCTCGTTACGGTTGCGGTTGTACAAAAAGCTCGCATCCCAACGGAATCCTTTGCGCTGAACAGGCGTACCGGTCAGCATCAACTCGATACCCTTGTTGGTCATGGCGCCTACATTGTCCAGTAAGCTGGAAGCACCTGTAGAGGGGGCCAC
>DNMB01000126.1:0-160 GCA_003489485.1 Chitinophagaceae bacterium
TAGTCATTACTTATCTTTTTGTGCTGCTGCTGCCTTTTGGTATACGGGCGCAGACAACCGACTTCGTTCCTGCGTGGAAGGTCGAGGCTCAAAAGATCGCTGATGGCCAGTATCGGTTGCGATTCAGTACCGAACTATCCAATGGCTGGCAGCTATATGC
>DNMB01000126.1:487-9146 GCA_003489485.1 Chitinophagaceae bacterium
CCCGACCAGGTGTTGCTGGATGTGCCCGTAGCGCAGTTGCAATTTTCGGATAGCAGTATCAGTGTAGATCCCAAGACCGGATTTACTCCCGCTGCTACCACCGTTTCTAGTGAATTGTTCGGTCAACCGGTTTCGATACAGCAAGGGGCCATACAGTGGGAGAGCGTCATCACCATCACGGGTCCCGTTCCGGCTTTTTTGTCGGGGCAACTCTTTTTTACCTATGGAAAAGATGATGTGTTTTATCCATCAACTACTTTCACGTTTCAGGTTCCGCTAGAAGGAGGGCAGTCTGCTGTGCTCTCAGCCAAAGAGAATCTTTCTTTGGAGTCGCCTGTGGCTGACTGTGGAGACGAATCGCCCGGTAGTAAGAGTTTGTTACAGATCTTTTTACTTGGTGTGTTGGGTGGGTTGATCGCGCTGCTAACTCCTTGCGTGTTTCCGATGGTTCCGGTAACGGTCACCTTTTTTACCAAGAAATCTGTCAACAGACGGGCCGGCGTATTGCAGGCTATTTTGTATGGGGTATTTATTTTTCTCATCTATGTTTTGATCACTGTTCCCTTTCATGTGGCAGGCAAAGCCATCAGCCCCGAGATCTTCAACAATATCTCGACCAATGTATGGCTGAACCTTCTTTTCTTCTTTGTATTCGTTGCTTTTGCCCTTTCGTTTTTCGGCCTTTATGAGATTGGATTACCCGCTTCGCTGGCCAGCCGTACCGATGCGCGCTCAGGGCTAGGCAACGTAGCGGGCATTTTTTTTATGGCCAGCACCCTGGCCATCGTTTCTTTTTCTTGCACCGGTCCTATTTTGGGAACCTTACTGGTGGGAGTGGCCGAGCAAGGCGCCTGGCCGCTAACGGCCGGAGCAGCCGGTTTTGGTTTGGCCCTGGGATTACCTTTTGCCTTGTTCGCGATGTTCCCCAACTGGCTCCACTCGTTGCCTCGTTCCGGGGGATGGATGACGGAGTTTAAAGTGATACTGGGATGCATCGAGCTGGCCCTGGCCATCAAGTTCTTGTCGAATGCCGATCTGGTAGAGCAGTGGGGCTTATTGAAAAGAGAGATCTTCTTTGCCCTTTGGATCTTGATCGGCATCAGCATGGTGCTCTATTTGAGTGGTTGGCGCAGCGGCGGTGCCAGAGGGTTGTCGTTCAAGAAAGCACCGTTGCGTGTGCTATTGTTCGTAGTAGTAGGGGCCTTTACAATTTATCTGGTGCCCGGACTCACCAACACCCGTTGGGCCGACAGAAAATTGATCAGTGGGTTTCCGCCGCCACTTACCTATAGCATCTATCCGCAAGAAAAGACCGAAAAAAGGTCCTTTCAACCTTTGCATAACGATTACGAGCGGGCTTTGTCGATGGCTCTTGAACAAAACAAGCCTATTCTCATCGATTTTACCGGTTGGGCTTGTGTCAATTGCCGCAGGATGGAAGAAAAGGTATGGCCCGACCCGCTGGTCGATAGTTTAATGCGCGATCAGTTCGTGGTCTTGTCGCTGTACGTGGATGAACGAAAAAAATTGCCACTCACCGAGCAACAAACCGTAACCATGCCGGACGGCAGTACGCGTAACCTGGTAACCGTAGGAGATAAGTGGGCGCATTTTCAGATAAAATACTTTGGAGCTACCTCGCAGCCGCAGTATGCGATCATCAGTGCTGATGAAAAAATGTTGACGCGTCCTAAATTTTATACACCCGACCCGCAAGAATTTGCCGAGTGGCTGCAGTGCGGTCTTAGCGCTTATCGCAAACTTCCCTGAGCATTTTTCTGCGTCATCATCTTGCGCAGATTAATAAGCCCGTAACGCATTCTGCCCAATGCCGTGTTGATACTGCAATCGGTCAGTCGTGCGATCTCTTTAAAGCTCATGTCTGCATAATGACGAAGGATGATGACCTCTCGCTGGTCTTCGGGTAATTCCAGCAACATCTCTTTGACCCTGTCATGACTTTGCCGTTTGATCAGCACGGTCTCGGGGCTGTCTTCTGTGAACTGCAGTACTTCGAAGACATCCTGGTCTTCGCTATTGCGAATGACAGGGCTTCGTTTTACTTTTCTGAAATGGTCCACGCAGCAGTTGTGGGCGATACGCATGGCCCAGGGCAAGAATTTTCCTTCTTCTGTATAGCGGCCGGCTCGTACCGTATCGATGATGCGAATAAAGACGTCTTGAAAAATATCTTCGGCCAGAAATTTGTCCTTGACCAGAAAGTAGATCGAAGTATAGAGTTTGTCTTTGTGGCGCAGCACCAGTGTCTCCATGGCCATCAGGTTGCCTTCTTGAAAAAGACGCACCAACTCGAGATCCGATTGCTTAGATAGGGGATGCATGACTTTTACGCTTTATACTGCCTGGGCAGTTGTTGTTTCAATAAAGTGCTGCGGTAGCAGCGGTTTTGCGTAAAAGTGGACGATAGGCCGTTCAGTTTAGTTCAGTTCCGGTAGATCCGGGTCTGTAAAAATAGGGTTTCCTTTCAAAACTACCAACAAGTTAGCCCATCTGCCTGCTGAAGGCCGCCAAAAAAATGTTAATTGCCTTTACCTTTGACGATCAAAGCAATGGCACTGCATTCTCCCATACAGATCAGAGGCGCCCGCATGCATAATTTAAAAAATGTATCGGTCGATATTCCTCGCAACAAACTGGTGGTCATCACCGGGGTGTCGGGCTCTGGAAAATCTTCGTTGGCCATCGATACGTTGTATGCCGAAGGACAACGTCGTTATGCGGAAAGTCTCAGCGCGTATGCCCGACAGTTTCTGAATCGAATGAACAAGCCCGAGGTAGATGTTATCAAAGGATTGAGCCCTGCCATTGCCATCGAACAAAAAGTGATCACGCGCACCGCGCGTAGTACGGTAGGGAGCCTCACTGAGATCTACGAGTATCTACGTTTGTTATTTGCCCGCGTTGGAACCACTATCTCACCGGTCTCCGGACAGCCGGTGCAAAAAGATCAGCTTAGTGATGTGGTAGACGCTATCGCAAAGGCATCCAAGGGCGATAAGGTTTTTATTCTGGCTCCTTTTTTAAAGACAGGCAAAAGACAGATCCGCGAAGAGTTATCGATCTTGCAGCAAAAAGGATTTACGAGGGTCATGGTGACCAAGGGAAAAAAAGATCCCGCCATCACCGAGCAGCTCGATGACCTGCTTTCTAAAGACGACAAATCGCTCGCTGCCTATAAACTTTCGCAGATCGTGGTCGATCGGATCGTGGTCAAAACATTTAGCGAAGAAGATGTGCATCGCTTGGCCGATTCCGTATCGCTCGCCTTTGCCGAGGGAGAGGGGCATTGCTCTTTATTGGTCAACGAAAGTAAATTTTTGCATTTCAACAATCGGTTCGAACGAGATGGTATTGTATTCGAAGAGCCCTCTCCTCAATTATTCTCCTTCAATAATCCCTATGGGGCTTGCCCGGTCTGCGAGGGGTTTTCGCAAGTACTCGGTATCGATCCCGAATTGGTCATTCCAAATAAGCAACTAAGCGTTTACGAAGGAGCCGTTGCTCCCTGGAAGGGAGAGAAGATGGATTGGTGGCGGCAGCAGTTTGTGAAGGGCGCTAAAAAGATCGATTTTCCCATTCACAAGCCCATCGCCTCGTTAAGTGCCAAGCAATACAAACAACTTTGGGAGGGGGCGCCTGGTGTATATGGTATCGATGATTTTTTTAAGGACGTAGAAGCGCATCTCTATAAGGTTCAGTTTCGGGTGATGCTCAGTCGTTACCGTGGTCGCACCAACTGTCCCAGCTGTCAAGGCTATCGGTTGCGCAAAGAGGCGCTGTACGTTAAGATCGATGGTCTCCATATTGGAGAATGCAGTACCATGCCTGCGCTGGCGCTGGCTACGTGGGTAAGCGGACTGGAAAAAAAATTGAACGATCATCAAAAGCAGATCGCCTCGCGAATTCTGATAGAGCTGAACAGCCGTATTGGTACACTTATTAAAGTGGGGCTGGGCTATTTGACCCTGCACCGGTTGGCAAATTCACTCAGTGGAGGCGAAAGCCAGCGCATTCAATTGACCCGCAGTTTGGGTTCTACACTTACCGATTCGTTGTACATACTCGATGAACCCTCAATTGGTCTGCATCCCCGCGATACCGACAACCTGATCGCCGTGCTGAAAGAACTGCGCGACCTCGGTAACACGGTGTTGGTGGTCGAGCATGATGCCCAAATGATGCACCAGGCCGATCATATCATCGATATGGGCCCGCTGGCCTCCCATCTGGGCGGAGAAGTTATTGCAACGGGTCCACTTACTTCGCTGCTAACAAACAAGCAAAGCTTGACCGGGCGCTATCTGAGCGGGGCGCTACGAATAGATACGCCGCAAAAGCCTCGTATCAGTAAACGCTTTGTAGAGATAAAAGGAGCTGCACAGCATAACCTAAAGCAGATCGATGTAACCATTCCCTTACAAGTGCTCTGTGCAGTGTGTGGGGTAAGCGGAAGTGGAAAGACCACGCTCATCAAACAGATCCTTTATCCGGCCTTAAAAAGAAAGTTGGGTGATTACAGTGTGGCTCCTGGAATTTTTTCTTCGCTCTCGGGTGACCTCGATCTGATCAACCAGGTCGAGCTGGTCGATCAAAACCCGATCGGGAAATCTTCGCGCAGCAATCCGGTCACCTACATTAAGGCGTACGACGAGATCAGAGATCTGTTTGCCACACAGCCGCTGAGCAAGATGAGAGGTTTTCAGCCAAGACATTTTTCTTTTAATGTAGATGCCGGTCGTTGTGATACATGCAAGGGAGAGGGAGAGCAAGTAGTTGAGATGCAGTTTCTGGCCGATGTGCATCTGCTCTGTGAATCTTGCGGTGGCAAGCGATTCAAGGATGAGGTATTAGAGGTGACCTACAAAGAACGATCCATTCACCACGTATTGGAGATGAGCGTAGATGAAGCGATGGAATTTTTTTCGCAAGAAAAAGCCATCACACGCGCATTACAGCCCTTGCAGGATGTGGGGCTGGGCTATATCAAGCTTGGCCAATCGGCCGCCACGCTTTCGGGAGGAGAGGCCCAGCGGGTAAAGCTGGCTTCTTTCTTAGGAAGGGGAAAGGCCGGTCATTCCATCTTATTTATTTTCGATGAGCCTACGACCGGTTTGCATTTTCATGATATCGGAAAACTCTTGCAATCGTTTCAGGCCCTCATTGCACAAGGACATTCAATTGTAGTGATCGAACACAATACCGATGTGTTGAAAGCGTCCGACTGGATCATAGAGCTGGGCCCCGACGCAGGAGATAAAGGAGGAACGGTCACCTGTAGCGGAACACCTGCGCAACTTAAAAAATCTTCTAAGAGTAAAACGGCTCCCTATCTGTAGGGTTACCGAAGCGTGTCTTGGTCCTTGAGCAATTTTTCGTCGTGGCGAATGCCTCTCCAGGCCATCAGATAACCGATCCACTGACCAATGGGAAGAAGGGCCGTAAGGGAGGGGATAAATTCATTCAATTCATAGAGCAGCACGCGCACGTAAAGTGCTCCCAGTAATGTAGTGAGTAACAAGCCCAGCAAACAATACCATTGTTGTTTACTGCGGTTGCGGAATAGGAAGATCGTCACCATACCAAGTGCGATCAGTAAAAAAGTAAGCACGGTGAGGTAGAGCTGGTAGCCCGCATCGACTTGTACTTTAATAGGTGTTCCTCCCGGAGGAAGGGTCCAGCCGGTCGCAAACGGAAAGACAAAACTAAGACCTGCGGTGATGACCGAAAGTAAAAGCCAGAGCGTTTGAGCACGTTGTATCATAGCGACTGTTTAGAGCAATCCAGGATAAAGGGGAAAGCGTTCCATCAGTGATTGCACATCTGTTTGCACCTGCTTTACCACTTCGGGTCGATCGGCATTCATTAGCACTGTATCGATCATCGATACGATGGTCTCCATCTCGGCCTCTTTGAGTCCGCGCGTCGTAATGGCGGGTACACCCACTCTGATGCCCGAGGTCACAAAAGGCGATTTGTCGTCGAAGGGAACAGCATTTTTGTTGAGTGTTATGTGGGCCTGGTCCAAGACCTCTTGTGCTTTTTTGCCGGTGATATCCTTATTGCGAAGATCGATCAGCATCAAATGATTGTCTGTGCCTCCGCTGATCAGGTGATAACCTCTGCTCACAAAGGCCTTGGCCATTGCTTGTGCATTGGTCACTACCTGCCGGGTATATTGCTTGAATCCGTCCTCTAAAATTTCTCCAAAAGCCACGGCCTTGGCAGCGATCACATGCTCTAGCGGGCCTCCCTGCATACCCGGAAAGACCGCCAGGTCAAGAGCCGCACTCATGGAACGGATATTGCCTTTGGGATCTTTTGCCCCGAGTGGGTTATCAAAATCGTGTCTAAGCATAATCAATCCGCCGCGTGGTCCACGCAGTGTCTTGTGGGTGGTAGAGGTCACTATGTGACAGTGATCGAGTGGGTCGTTGAGCACACCGGTGGCGATCAGTCCGGCAGGATGGGCAATATCGGCCAGTACCAACGCACCCACTTCGTCCGCTACGGCACGAATACGTTTGTAATCCCAGTCGCGGCTATAGGCAGAGGCCCCACAAATGATCAGTTTGGGTTTTTCTTTTCGTGCAGTCTCTTCGAGTTGTTCGTAGTTGATGAGTCCTGTTTCTTTATGTACGCCATAAAAGAAAGCGCGATAATGTTTGCCGCTGTAGTTGGCAGGACTGCCGTGCGTAAGATGTCCGCCCATGCTCAGGTCAAGCCCCAATATCGTATCGCCTGGTTTCAGGCAAGCTAAGAAAACGGCCGTGTTGGCTTGCGCACCACTGTGCGGTTGCACATTGGCCCAGCTCGCTCCAAATACTTTTTTGAGTCGCTCGATGGCCAGTGTTTCGATCTCGTCGATGATCTCGCAACCTCCGTAATAGCGTTTACCCGGATAGCCCTCGGCATATTTATTGGTGGCGACCGAGCCCATGGCATCCATTACGGCACGAGAGGTAAAATTCTCTGAAGCAATTAGTTCTATTCCTTTACGCTGTCTTTCCAGTTCGCGTGCCAGCAACGAAAAGAGCTGTGTATCTTTTTGCATGATCTATATGAATAAGTTGATTTGCCGGCAAAGTTAAGTTACTTTTGTACACTGCATGAAAGCCATTATACCCGTTGCCGGACCCGGCACGAAGTTGCGACCCCATAGTTACACCCAGCCCAAGGCGCTGATCCCTTTGGCAGGCAGATCCATATTGGGTATCATCATCGATCAGTTGCAAGAGGCTGGTATCAGTGAATTCATTTTTGTGGTAGGCTATTTGGGCGAGAAGATCGAAGATTTTGTGGCCCAGCACTATCCGGGCATCAACGCCCATTTTTTGCAGCAGACCGATCGGCAGGGAGTGGGTCATGCCGTACTGCTGGCCAGAGAGCAGGTCGCAGGGGATGAGATCTTTATTGTTTTGGGCGATACCATCTGCGAGTATGATATAAAGTCGGTCATGGATTCTTCGCGGTCCATGATCGGGCTTAGAAAGGTCGATGACCCGCGTGATTTTGGTGTGGCCGAAGTCAACGAAGACGGTTTCATTGCCCGCTTGGTAGAAAAACCCCAGATGCCTAAATCGAATCTCGCGCTGGTTGGGGTGTACAAGATAAAGGAGAGCGAAGAATTATTCCGTTGTCTCGAAAATAACATCAGTCACGGTCTGCGTGCACATGGCGAATACAGTATTACCGATGCGCTAGAGTGTATGATTCAGCAAGGCATTCTCTTGCAGTCTTTCAAGGTCGATAACTGGTTCGATTGTGGCAGAAAAGAAACGCTACTCGAATCAAATGCATTGTTGTTGAAGAAATTTGCCCCCGCCATCGATGCCTCCGCTTTTGTAAACACTGTGATCGTACCTCCTGTCAGTATCGGTGCGGGATGCCAGATCAGTAACGCGGTCATTGGTCCTGATGTGACCATTGGCGATCATACGCGTATCGATTGTTCGGTGGTACGTAATTCCATAATTGGATCGTATTCTCATTTGCATGATATCGTGGTGAGTGATTCGCTCATTGGCAGCGACACCGATTGTAAGGGTGAGGCTCGTTCACTCAACATTGGAGATAACGCCACGATCGATCTGGGTTAATAAAGCGTACTTTCTATGGCTGCTTTCTCTAACCGAATTACTCGTCTTTTTTCCATTGAGTATCCTATAGTACAAGCCGGAATGATCTGGGCCAGCGGCTGGCGATTGGCCAGTGCCGTCAGCAACAGCGGGGGATTGGGAACGATCGGTGCCGGCTCTATGTATCCCGACGTATTGCGGGAGCATATTCAAAAATGCAAACTGGCGACCTCACGGCCCTTTGCCGTGAATCTTCCGTTGCTATATCCCGATATTGACAAGCATGTCGATATTATCATACAAGAAAAGGTCCCCATCGTATTTACATCGGCGGGTAATCCTTCACTGTGGACCCCCCTTTTAAAATCACATGGTATTACGGTGGTGCATGTAGTCAGCTCCAGTAAGTTCGCACGCAAGGCCGAGGCGGCCGGATGCGATGCTGTAGTAGCAGAAGGATTCGAGGCCGGTGGCCACAACGGCAGAGAAGAAACGACCACACTGGTGCTGTTGCCATCGGTCTGCGAGTCGGTGCGCATACCGGTGATAGGAGCCGGCGGCAT
>DNMB01000079.1 GCA_003489485.1 Chitinophagaceae bacterium
CGATAAAAAGAATATCGCCTCCCACATAGGTCCAGGCCAGCCCTACGGCCACACCGGGTTGTTGTACGGTCTTGTAGAGGTCATTGCTGTAGCGAGACTTACCCAGAATTTTTTCGAGCAGGGCGGGGCCGACCATGGGTTTTATCTTTTCTTTCATCACTAATTCCTTGGCCTCATACCGCATAAGGGCGGCCAACTGACGATCCAGCTCGCGTACGCCACTTTCTCTTGTATAATCTTGAATGATCTTCTCTACAATCTTGTCGCTGATTCGAAGCGAACTGTTCTTTAATCCGTGCAACTCCTTTTGTCTTGGTATCAGATGTCTTTTTGCGATCTCTATTTTTTCTTCGACCGCGTAACCGCTCAAATCGATGATCTCAAGACGATCGCGCAAGGCGGGTTGCACATTTTGAATGTTATTGGCCGTAGCGATGAATAACACCTTACTCAGGTCATATTCAAGCTCGAGATAATTATCGTAAAAAGAATGATTCTGCTCGGGATCGAGCACTTCGAGCAGTGCAGAAGAAGGATCGCCTCTGAGATCGCTACCCACCTTGTCGATCTCATCGAGTATCATTACCGGATTGGAGGCGTGCACTTTTCGCAACGACTGCAAGATTCGTCCGGGCATAGCGCCAATATAAGTCTTGCGATGTCCTCTGATCTCACTTTCGTCGTGAAGCCCGCCTAAACTGAGCCGAACATATTTTCTACCCAAGGCATTTGCGATGCTTTTACCAAGCGAGGTCTTACCAATACCCGGCGGGCCCACAAAGCAAAGAATAGGACTTTTCATGTCGCCCTTTAACTTTAGCACGGCCAAATGTTCCAAGATGCGCTCCTTGATCTTGCGCATTCCGTAGTGATCTTTATCGAGCGTGGTACGCGCCTTTCGCAGATCGTAATGATCTTGTGTGCAGGTACCCCAAGGAAGATCGAGCATCAGGTCGAGGTGATTATACACCACAGAGTAATCAGGTGTGCTGGGATGCATCCGCTCCAGCTTTTCGATTCCTCTCTTAAAGGCTTCTTTGGCTGCAGCCGGCCAATCCTTGCCTTCGGCTTTCTTCTGCATCTCCTTTATTTCTTGGGCGTTGGTATCGCCTCCCAATTCTTCTTTGATGCTCTTGAGTTGCTGTTGCAAGAAATACTCTCGTTGCTGCTTATCGAGTTCTGTTCGGGTCTTGGTCGTTACCTTGTTACGCAACTCGGCGAACTGCAATTCTTTTTGTAGCAGCTGCATTAGCAGATCGGCTCGCTGTCTAAGAGGATCGGTCTCGAGCAGACGTTGCTTTTCTCTGATGTCGGTATTGAGGTTACTCGATACGAAATGCACCAGAAAAGCCGGGTTTTCGATATTGCGTAATATGATGCCGGCCTCGGCGGGAATATTGGGTGAAAGCTGAATGATCTGTGCGGCGAGTTCCTTAATGCTGGCCACGTAAGCATTAAAATCTTCGTCTTGCGGCGCCGCTTCTTCTGCAAGTGCTTTGATGGCGGCCTTAAAGTAAGGCTCTTCTTCAACGATCGATTCAATGCTAAAGCGAACCTTTCCTTGTATGATGATGGTGGTGCCACCATCCGGCATTTTGATCAACTTTACGATGCGAGCGATCGTTCCAATGCGCTCCAGATCGGCAACGCCCGGGTCCTCTACCGCGCTGTCCTTTTGTGCCACCACACCGATCAACTTATCGGCCTTGTAAGCATCCATAACGGCCTTGATACTTTTGTCTCTGCCTACCGTAATGGGTAAAACGACACCCGGAAACAACACCGTGTTGCGAAGCGGAAGCAAGGCAATGGTATCGGGTACGACGATCTCTTGTCCATCCTCTTGTCCGCCCTCATTGAGCGGGATGATGGGCAAAAAGTCCATTTCTTCTTCGGGATGCAGGATCAATTTATCGACTCTCATAGTAGCTGTAATTTAGACATTCTGTCATCCCCCGACACGGGGTCAGAAGAAAACAATGACAGAACGCGGGATTAGCTATTGGCCAACAATCATGCCCCGCGGCTGATACCTGACAAAATGGATTGATTTAGAGCAACGTCATGCCAACAGAGAGCTGAAAACCCTGATTTTTCCACCTGGAGTCGTTGGTGAGGTCATTGATATCATTGAGCCCTATAAAATAGCGCCCGTTGATCCTGAAGATGCCTGCCTTAAGCTGAATACCCCCCAGCATAGAGAAGTCGCCTTGTTTAAAGGCATTTTGTGCGTTTTGACCAAAGGAGTTGCTGCGATCAAATAGAATACCGAACTGTGGACCGGCTTGCAGCGAGATGAATCCGCCCCCCAACTTATAGTTGAGCAAAACCGGGATCGATAAATATTCCATCTTTACCGAGGCAAGACCGCTCAGCGCATTGCCAAGCAAATTATTGTAGTTGCTATCTAGCGCTGTTTTGTATTGGTTGATGAGCACCTCGGGCTGAAGGGTCAATTGCTTGGAAAGTTTTACCTCTGCGAAAGCACCCAACTGATAACCATACGAAAATTCATTTTTAAAAGATTTTCCGTCTACCTTGGTTACGTTGGTACCGGCCTTTAGACCCAAATGAAATTGGGCGTTTGCCGCAATAGAAACAAAACCTGCGACTATGAGTAAAAGGAGTCTTGCTTTCATAGAGAAGAAATTTTTGGTTGGCAAACAAATATACCCAGACAAAAC
>DNMB01000048.1:0-1406 GCA_003489485.1 Chitinophagaceae bacterium
AGCCTTCCATGAAGGCCTCTAGATCGCCTTGGTTCCAGGCAAGGGTTTGAGCGGCCAATAAATCTTTGATAGCCAACTCTTGATTGGTTTGTCCCTGGGCAATTCCGCAAAGCCAAAAGCTGATAAAAAGAAGTAAAGACTTCATGGTTTTTCTACATTAAAATCATTTAAAAACGATAAAAGAGCAGTTGTGTGTTTAATTATACAAACTACTTATTTGGTAAAATTAAAAATTTAATTTTATGAGAAATCTAAAAAAATCATTGACGGCGCTACTATTCGCTGCTTTGCTATTTATTCTGTTTTCATTTACCTCTTTACGCCCAATAATCGGTTGGACCAGTTGGACTTGTTCTGAGGCAGAAAATGGCGGCCTTTGTTGGAAGAACTGTCATCGCACTTATTACTTTTTCTTTGCTGTCAACACCGAGCATTGGTCTGGCCCTTGTTGGCAATCTCCTGCTTCAATGGTAAGTTTACAGCCAACAGCTTACTAGTAATACTTCTTAAAAGAATAATTAGTATGGTGCGAGTCTTCATATTGCTAGTTCTGGTTCTTTTTTCTTGTGTAGTATGCGCACAAACGCTTCGTTTTCGTTGCGTTGATCAACAAGACGGGCAAGCATTATCCTACGCATCTGCTTGCTACCTCTCTCAGCGTTCTATTTGTGCGATTGCTGATAGTCAGGGCGTATTAAAAATCCCTTTTTTAGCAGGGGACACGCTTTTCTTCTCCAGGGTTGGCTATGCAGCCAAGTTGATCCCTGTTCATCAAATGGACCCGGCCGGTATAATACTACTGCATCGAAATGCCATTGAACTGCCAGCACTGGAACTTTCATCGCATGAGTTTAGTGCCACCGATCAGTTAGGGGCTTCGATACGAACTTCAACCGGGCAAATCATGATGTTTCCGCAGCTTGAGCTTGGCCGGCGGTTCGATCTACCCGATTCATCACGAACGCTGGGGGCTTTTACCCTTCATTTTGCCCCTTTGTTACAATCAACTCAACTGCTGTCATTTGCCATATATGGCATTGACCTATCCAGCCAATTGCCTTCGGACAAGCTGTATGAGCAATTTTTCAGAATTCAAGCTGCCGATATCCCCGTTACCCAAGCCAGGGTGATACTACCTTTCCCTTTTCACTTACCAAAATCGTTTATTCTGGCTATTCGTTTCGTAGGTATTGAGCGTGGAGCGCTCCGCCATTTGGAGGTTCTTTTCACCACACGTGCATCCAACGTCAAAAGTTTTGAGCGTTATTTTTCCGAGCAGTGGACCGCCGAGCCACATCTGTTCTTTCTGAACGTTCGTTCCAAAAAAAATCGGGCAGAAAAAGCTACGATCATTTTACAGGCTGAGCTGGGAAGAAAAGGAATGTAGGCGCATCTTACTAATGCCT
>DNMB01000048.1:1802-2280 GCA_003489485.1 Chitinophagaceae bacterium
AGGCACACGGCCGGCGCCAGCAGCCAGTATTGATAAGTCGGAAAGACCTGTTTGAGGATCAAGAACCCCCCGCCCAGTAAAAAGAGTGTCCAGGGTAAGAAGCGGTGATGATGCTTTCTGTAGCCGTGATACATGGAGTAGCTCCCGATCAGTAGAGCCAGGGCGATCATGGCCAGCTCAAAACCCAAGTGATGGATAATGTTGACCCCAAAGAGCGGCAAGCTGGTCAGCAGCAACGGAAGCAACGCGCAATGGATGGCGCAAATGATCGAGGCACTGATTCCCAGAAGATCCCAGTTGATCCGGTAACGCATGAGGCAAAATTACTAAAATAGCAACATAGTTGCAAAAATCAGCAAGCGGCTGCGGTGAGCTGCCACGGGCTTCGTAATTTTGTCGTTCAAAGTTTTAGCATGTCAAAAAAAGGGTGGCTCTATCTGGGATTTTTTGTGTTCTTGGCCCTGGCGTTCTATGCCGC
>DNMB01000048.1:2661-4733 GCA_003489485.1 Chitinophagaceae bacterium
CGACCTTTTCGATTTGTTACCCAAGACAGTAACTTCTTTACGCAGCAAGATGTAACCGGTAAAGTATACGTGGCCACTTACTTTTTTACGACCTGTAAGGGCATTTGTCCCAAAATGAATAATTACCTGCGCGAGGTCTATGACGCTCTTCACAACGAACCCGATTTTTTGATCCTCTCTCATAGCTGCGATCCGGAGACCGATTCGGTAGCACAGCTAAAAAAATATGCCGATTCTATGCAGGTCGATACCCGTCAGTGGGTCTTTTTGACCGGCAGAAAAGATAGCCTATACTACACGGCGCGCCTGAGCTATACGATCGATGATCCGGCCAATAACCTGACTTCGATCGAGGATGATTTTTTGCACACGCAATTCTGGGCATTGGTAGACAGGAACGGAGATGTTAAAAAGATCTATGACGGGCTAAAGGAGTCAGAGGTCAAACAACTTATCGTCGATGCGAGAAAGCTACTCAGCGAGAAAAACTAATTTTACATCATCATGCCCCCTGTTGCCGCTGCCACCGAAAAAAAAGTCACCGAACTTCTCAAGCGCCAGTCGCTGAGCGTTACGGCCAGTCGCAAACGCATCTTGCAACTTTTTCTCGATCAGCCCGGAGCCCTATCGCATGGTGCGATCGAAAAAAAGGTCGGTTCGGTCTTTGACCGGGTCACGATCTATCGGACCCTGCAGACTTTCGTAGACCGGGGTCTTATTCATACCATACCCTCGGCTGACAACGCGATCCGCTATGCCTTGTGCAAAGACGAGTGCGGCGACGGGCATCACCGCCACGAGCATATTCATTTTGTTTGTCAGCAATGTCATCATACCTATTGTCTTGACGAAGTGGTGACCCCTGTTATCAGACTGCCTAAAGGATACAGCCCGCAGCAGGTAGAGATCTTGGTGCAGGGAAAGTGCAAGCAGTGCACGGTCTCAGCCCGAAGATGACATCTGTCATTACCAAGTGCGATGCTATTTTATAGTTTACCGAACACTAATGGTTTTCGGTATGAAAAAAAGCACTAGCGCTCTTTTGCTCGCAGTAATTTTGATTTTTTGCTGGGCCTGCTCTTCGGCCTCTCGGATCACGAGTTCGTGGACGCCTCGTCCTACTACCCCCGTTCTTTTTAAAAAAGTGATCGTGCTCGGATTGATACACGACCGGGACCGTACGCTGCGCGAGCAGATGGAGCAATCACTGGCAGCCCATCTTCGTGAACAAGGGCAAGATGCTGTTTGCGCTTGCGACCTGTATGGGCCCAAGGAGTTCGATCGCTTAACGGAGGCCGAAGCCCTTTCGAAATTGTCCAACTCCGGAGTAGATGGTGTGCTGACCATTGTGTTACTCGACAAGGAACGTGAACGGTACTATGTGCCCGGACAAATTCAGTATACACCCTATGGGTTTTATTATGACAGGTTTTGGGGGTACTCCCGCACCTTGTATGGTCGCATCTACTCACCCGGCTACTATACCACCAATACACGTTACTTCTGGGAAAGCAATCTTTATGATCTTTCAGACGGGAAATTGATCTATTCGGCGCAAAGCCAAAGTTTTGAACCCTCTACATCTGAGCGTTTGGGCAAAGAGTACGGAAAACTGATCGTTGACGATATCCTTGGCAAAGGAGTTGTTATTGTTTCTTCCACACCCAGTAAAGGCCTTTAACGTCGGTGGTCCACTTCTTAAGCCATAAGACCAGAACGATCTCTTCGACGAGCTCGAGCATGGTTATACTGGCCGCCGCATAGAAAAGCGGATAGTGGATGGTTTCAAAAAAATAAAAGCTCAACAAAAATAATCCTTGTGCCAGGGCAGCCAGCTTGGCTAGCCGGGTGTGAAAACTAGAGATCTTTCCATAGCGGTACAATGCCAATCCGGTTTGCAGCAAGAACAAGGTGGCTAAAGGAAGCAGCCAAAGAAATTGTTGTATGAAAAAATCAGGTAGCAGAAAAAATAATCCCGCTGTTGCAATGAGAACGGTCAAGTCGTCTCCGATCGAATCCAATCTTGCACCAAAAGCGCTGTTGACCCGAAAATAGCGCGCTAGTACGCCATC
>DNMB01000176.1:0-7816 GCA_003489485.1 Chitinophagaceae bacterium
GTGGCTGGTCTTTACAGGCTGTTACCGAGCCGATAGCTACGGAGGCTGTGACCTATACATTTCTTACCGTACCGCATCCGGTTGGTCCGCCGCCGCTAATCTCGGTGCGGCCGTCAACTCCGACCAATGGGAATCGCAGCCTTGCCTCTCTCCTGACAAACAAGAATTATATTTTGCTTCTCGCCGTACGGGTGGATACGGAGGCAGTGATCTCTATATCTGCAAATTGCAAGACAACGGCAAATGGAGCGCTCCGGTAAACCTGGGTCCCTCGGTCAATACCCCCGCCGATGAGCAGTGCCCATTTATTCATGCCGATAATCAAACCTTATATTTTACTTCTTCGTATTGGCCTGGGTATGGAGACGATGATCTGTTCTATGTACGAAAGCAAGCGGACGGAAACTGGAGCCAACCCACCAACCTAGGCTATCCCATCAATACCATCGACCGTGAGGGAACGCTCTTTATTACAGCCGATGGTAAGACCGCACTCTATGCCGCCGAGCGCAAAGACAGTTATGGATTGCTCGATCTGTATAGCTTTGAATTGAAAGAAAAAAACCGACCCTACCCCACCCGCTGGGTACAAGGCAAGGTAACGGATAAAAAAACCGGCAAAGGCATTGCGGCAACACTCGAGCTGACCGATCTGAGTACACGACAGGTTATCTCGAAGGTCAAGACCGATAGTAGCGGAAATTATCTGTTGACCTTACCCACCGGCAGGGATTATGCGTTTACCGTTAATCAAAAAGGCTACTTGTTCAACTCTGACCAATACTTTTTAAAGAACGGTATCTCAGACTCGGCGGCACAAAAAAATATCGTACTGCAACCCATCGAGAAAAATGCTGCCATCGTTCTTAAGAATATTTTCTTTGAGACCAATCGATTTGAGCTGAGCCCCGCCTCCGTAACCGAGCTCGATAAGCTGGTTAGCCTTTTACAAGAGAATCCCACCATCAAAATTGAGATAGGCGGACACACCGACAATGTAGGCAAAGCCGCAGATAACCTTACGCTCAGCGATCACCGCGCCAAAGCCGTTGTGGATTATTTGCTCACGAAAAAAATCGACCCTGCCCGACTTTCCGCAAAAGGATACGGCATGACACAACCTGTGGCCGACAATAACACAACCGAAGGAAGAGCGCTTAATCGCCGCACCGAGATGAAAATTACCGGACTATAGCAAACTGCTTACGCTCGTGTTATTTTTTGCCAAACCCATCTTATGGAGGCAAGCATTCGGTCGCAGATCGCCCTTACATTGCTACGGGGACTCGGACCCGTTCAAGCCAAGGCACTTCTCACTCATTTTGATATAGAGGAATTATTTCAAGCAGACAGCACGACCCTTCGGCAAAGCGATCTGCTCTCTGCACAGGCGCTCGACTCATTGCTTCACTTCTCCGATTGGGATAGAGTGGACGAAGAGATACGTTTTATAGAGCGCAATCAAATTCGTCCATTGTTTATTACGGACGATGCCTACCCGCGCCGGCTTCTCACATGCCAAGATGCACCGGTATTACTTTACTACAAGGGAAAAGCCGATCTCAATGCAAAGCGAATGATCGCCGTAGTGGGTACCCGAGGCAGTACCCGACAAGGGGTTCGTTTTACGGAAGAGATCATCTCGCAACTGGCCCCCTACTCACCATCGGTAGTAAGCGGTCTGGCCATGGGGATCGATACCGTTGCGCACAAGTGTGCACTACAAAACGGATTGGCCACACTCGCTGTATTACCTATGGGGCTCGATGATGTATATCCGGCCATCAACCGGCCGTTGGCAAGAGAGATACTGCGAGCGCAAGGTGGGCTGCTGACCGAGTCGATGCAGAAAAATAAAGGAGACGCCTTTCTTTTTCCAAGAAGAAACAGAATCGTTGCAGCACTATGCGATGCCGTTGTTGTCATTGAAAGTGGCCTGAAGGGAGGCAGCCTCATTACAGCAAGGCTTGCTGCCGATTACCAACGAGAGGTGTTTGCCTTGCCGGGCAGACCGTCTGATGTAAAAAGCCAGGGCTGCAATGCGCTCATCAAACAACATAGAGCGGCTCTCTTTGAAAGTGGCGATGAGATCGCGGCACATATGGGATGGGAGAGATCCACCCTGGTGAGCCCGGAGAGAACTTCGGCGGCAAGAATAAAAAAACCGCCTACCGTACTTACTGCTGCCGAGGCCACCTTGCTGCATCACATCAACAGTTCCGAATCTCCCAGCATCGATCAATTGAAAGCGTGGACCGAGACGAAGCCGCAAGACCTTGCGGCAGCCCTTATTAACTTAGAATTAGGGGGGCTCATTGTATCTTTGCCGGGTAATCGCTATCAATCCGTTTAACTTGATTGTGTTTTTCAAAAGCGTCACCATGAATCGTTTGCTTTGCTACTTGCTGTGTACGCTACTCTTCGTTTCTCCCATTGCCTTGCACGCACAGGCCTGTACCACGCTAGGTCAAACGCCTGCTACCGCCTTTCCTGTGTGCGGTACATCGGTATTTACACAAAGCAATGTGCCAAGTTGCACCAATGCTCCCAACCTTTTTGTACCGGGTTGCGACCCGAATCTTTGCACGTATAGCGATGTCAATCCCTTTTACTATCGCTTCAAGTGCTATCAATCGGGGACGCTGGGATTTACCATTACCCCGCTGTCGGCCACTGACGACTACGACTGGCAGCTCTATGATATTACAGGGCTTAACCCCAACGAGATCTTCACCAACAGAAACATCATTGTAACCGGCAATTGGGCCGGTAACCCCGGACCCACGGGAGCCTCTGCAACGGGTGCCAACTTTATTCAATGTTGCTCACAGCCTACGGGTACCGAGCCCCGGTTCTCGGCTATGCCGATCTTGCAAGTAGACCACGAGTATATTTTACTGGTCAGCAATTACTCGCCTAGTCAAGTGGGCTACCAATTATCGTTCAATGGCGGCACTGCCGTTATTACCGACCCACTGCTTCCAAAACTAAACACGGCAAAACCCGATTGCGACGGACGCAAGATCACTGTAAAACTCAACAAATACATCCGCTGTAACAGTGCCACGCTCAGCGGCAGCGAGTTTAGTTTGTTACCTGCCGTTACCACAGTGATCGCTGCTCAACCCGACTCTTGCAGCTTTGGATTTGATGTAGACGAGATCACCCTGACCCTGGCCGCACCACTTACGAATGGCACCTATGAACTGGTCATCAACAATGGTAGCGACAATAATACCTTAATGGACGATTGCGCCCGCGCTATTACCCAAGGAGAGAAAGTAACCTTTACCTATTTTATTCCACAACCCATTTTTGCGGACAGCGTGGGTAGAACCCCTTGTGCTCCCGACTCGGTAAAACTTTATTTTCCCAAACGAATTCTTTGCTCCACGATCGACCCGCGAGGCATTGACTTTACTGTTACGGGACCCAGCCCCGTAAATGTAGTTTCAGCTACGGGTAATTGCATCAACGATAAAACCGACTTTGTAACCGTAAAATTTGCGACACCGATCAAGATCGGCGGCACGTATCGTTTGCGACTGCTGGCAGGAACCGATACCGTGATCATACAAGATGAATGCGGACAAGCCCTTCCTACACAGAACATGAATTTTACGGTGGCCGATACCGTTTCGGCCCGATTCAATTTTTCGGCCAGCATGGGTTGCCAGCAAAACAACTACTTGTTCTCTCACAACGGAGCAGGAGGAATCAACAGCTTTAACTGGACCTTCAATAACACCGTTCGAATCAACACGCAAACTCATCGCATTAACTTTCCGGCCAATAGCACCAACACCATCTCCCTTCGGGTGAGCAATGGCACGTGCACCGATTCCACCACCCAGCAATTGGTGCTGAACAACCAGGTAAAAGCATCATTTACATTATCCGATTCGATCATTTGCCCCGAAGACAAATTAACTTTTGTGAATACTTCGCTTGGGCAGGTTGACCAATGGCGCTGGCAATTCGATGCGATCGGAACGTCCAACTTAAAAGACCCTGCCCCCTTTCAGTTTCCATTTAACAACCGAGAAAGTTATTATCGAATTCGCCTGCGAGCTACCAACTTGCCGATGGCCTGCAGCGATAGTGCCGAAAAGATCGTAAGGGTGCTGAACCATTGCCTGATCGAAGTACCCAATGCCTTTACGCCAAACAATGATGGGCTCAATGACTGGTTCAGCCCGCACAATGCGCTCAAGGCCGACAAGTATTCTTTTACGGTTTATAACCGCTGGGGGCAATTGGTCTACCAGACCAACAATTGGATGGACCGCTGGGACGGAAAGGTCAAAGGACAGATTCAACCCTCGGGCGTATATGTTTGGAAGCTCAGTTACACCCATCGCGATACGGGACAGCCCATTTTCAGAAAAGGCACCGTAACACTTATCCGATAGTCCTCATCATCAGGGCTTAGCAGCTGAATTTTGCTAAAATCTCCGTTGCGCCTATCTTTGCACATGGCGACAAAAAAATTCTCCCCTGCTTTTATGGATCGTTTTTTCGGCGAAGGACTCACCTTCGACGACGTTTTGCTGATGCCCGGCTACAGCGAAGTGCTGCCCCGCGATGTTGATACACGCAGCAAACTGACCAAGAACATCACCCTTAACATCCCATTGCTTTCTGCGGCCATGGATACGGTTACCGAAGCCTCGCTGGCCATTGCATTGGCGCGCGAGGGAGGGCTTGGCATTTTACACAAGAACATGCCGATCGACAAGCAGGCCGATCAGGTCAGAAAAGTAAAACGCAGTGAAAGCGGAATGATCATCGATCCCGTAACGTTGCTGGCTTCGGCTACGATCGGTGACGCCCTTCGGCTGATGCAAGAGAACAAGATCGGCGGAATTCCCATTGTAGATGCCAAACGAAAACTGGTAGGCATCCTCACCAATCGTGATCTTCGCTTCGAACATAATTTAGCAAGAAAAGTCAGCGAGGTCATGACCAGTAAAGACCTCTATACCGCCCCAGAAGGAACCGATCTGAAAAAAGCCGAGCAGCTTTTCAAAAAAACCAAAGTCGAAAAACTTCCCATCATCGACAGACAAGGTCGGCTAACCGGCTTGTTCACCTACAGTGACATTCTGAAAGTAAAAAGTAATCCCAATGCGGTCAAAGATTCATTCGGCAGATTGCTGGTGGGTGCAGGAGTGGGTATTACCAAAGATATTCTGGACCGCGTGGCGGCTCTTACGGCAGTGGGTGTAGACATCATTGCCATGGACAGTGCACACGGCCATAGCAAGGGCGTGATAGACGCGGTCAAACAAGTAAAAAAGAATTTCAAGCAATTGAATGTAATTGCCGGTAACGTCGGCACTGCTGCCGGTGCGATCGCATTGGCAGAGGCCGGAGCCGATGCCGTAAAAGTTGGAATTGGTCCGGGCTCCATTTGCACTACCCGTATTGTAGCCGGCACCGGTGTTCCGCAGCTTACGGCCGTAATGGAAGCCGCACAGGCGCTACATAAAAAAAATATTCCTGTTATTGCCGATGGTGGTATCCGTTACACTGGAGACATGGTCAAGGCGCTGGCCGCCGGAGCCAATTGTGTAATGATGGGAAGTGTTTTTGCCGGAACCGAAGAAAGTCCCGGAGAGACCATCATCTACGAAGGCAGAAAGTTCAAGACCTATCGCGGCATGGGATCGCTTGGTGCCATGGCAACCGGCAGCAGTGACCGGTATTTTCAAGATCCCGAGCAAGACGTAAAAAAATACGTGCCAGAGGGAATCGAAGGAAGAGTCGCTTACAAGGGATTGCTTAAAGAGGTCGTTTATCAATATACCGGAGGACTCCGTGCAGGCATGGGCTATTGCGGAGCCAAAACGATCGGTGAATTACAAAAAGCAAAATTCGTCAAGATCACCAACGCCGGTATGAGCGAGAGCCATGCACACGATATCGACATTACAAAAGAAGCACCGAACTATAGCCGCAAATAAGTTACTGTTTGCCTTGAAAACAAAACCCTATTTTTTTATCCTGCTAGGCTTGCTCAGCGGCTTGCTCAATTGGGCTGCCTGGCCCGGATCGCCCTTAACAGGACTCATCTTTATTGGCTTTATCCCTTTGCTGGTGGCCAGCGAAAGAGCCCAACATACACGCATTTTTTTTCTAAGCTGCTACATGGCCATGTTGGTATGGAATGTAGGCACCACTTGGTGGATATGGAATGCGACCGCTGCCGGAGCGGTGTCGGCCTGGTTGGCCAACAGCCTGCTGATGTGTATTCCCTGGATGCTGTATTGGATCACCAAAAAACGTCTCTCACGTGCTGCCGGTTATCTACTGCTGATCACCGCGTGGATGGGATTTGAATATTTGCATTTACAAGATTGGGGACTCAGCTGGCCCTGGCTCACATTGGGCAACGTATTTGCCATGCATCCTGATTGGGTTTACTGGTATTCTTTTACCGGTACAGCGGGCGGAAGCGGATGGATATGGGCTATAAACGTGCTACTCTTCCATCATTTGCTTCGTAATAATTTCAGTATAGTTCCTCAGCGATATAAATGGGGAGCCCTGGCCGTTACTTTACTGATCGCTCCCATTTTGATCTCTACGCAACGCTTGCGTCCGCTATCTCGCACTTCCGACAGGCAGCAAGAGATCGTGATCGTACAGCCCAATGTAGACCCCTACCAAAAAATTGCCGAGGGCACCACGTCTTTTCAGATCGATAAGCTCATTCAACTAAGCAAGGAATCAATCACTGATTCTACCCGTTTGCTTGTTTGGCCTGAGACCGCATTGTACAGCCCTTATGGATTCGACGAGACCAGTCTATCAGAGAATAGCAGCCTGACACCGGTATGGCAATTGTTAGAAGCCTACCCAAAAATGACCTTGCTGACCGGGATAGAAAGCTATCGCTGGTTCGATGCACCCACTCGTTACAGCAAACCGAGTGGTAACGGGCAATTGGAATTCGAGGCGTATAATGCAGCTGCACTACTGACCAAACAACAAGCCACTACTTTTTATCATAAATCCATGTTGGTGCCGGGCGTGGAAACCCTACCTTGGTTTCTTCGCTTTATGGATAGTTGGTTCGAGAAATTCGGAGGCGTAACGGCCGGCTATGCCAAGCAAGATCACCGCGCTGTTATGCCCACCCCGCAAGGTTTTACTCTTGCACCCGCCATCTGCTACGAGAGCATCTATGGAGATTTCATGCGACGCTATATAAAGAATGGAGCTAATCTGATCGTCGTGATCACCAACGATGGATGGTGGAAGAAAACACCCGGACACCTGCAGCATTTGCACTATGCCCGGCTTCGTGCCATCGAAACAGGCACGTGGGTAGCCCGCAGTGCCAATACCGGTATCAGTGCACTTATCGATCCGGCAGGAACACTGCTCGAAACACGAGGCTACGATCAGCTGGCTACCATAAGAAGATCCGTTCCTGTGTTGCCCGCCACAACTACCATCTATGTACGGTGGGGCGATTGGGTATCGGTATGGGTACTGTTGATCGGTGGATCGCTCACGCTCCTTTCGCTGTTGCGAAGCAAAAAGCGCTGACAAACCATGGCAGAGTCTAAGTCTTTTTACTACCAGCAAAAAAAAATTTATTGCAGGATCAGTGGGTCGGGCCCCTGCGTTGTGCTGTTGCACGGCTTTGGAGAAACCGGCTCGGTATGGGACCAACAACTGCCATTTCTTGCAAAGCACTACTCGGTACTCGTTCCTGACTTGCCCGGATCGGGCGCTTCCGACGCAATCGATGATATGAGTATGGAGGGGCTGGCTGCCTGTATGGCGGCACTGGTTCAGGATCACA
>DNMB01000176.1:8187-9778 GCA_003489485.1 Chitinophagaceae bacterium
TACGCAGAAAAGTTTGAAGATCGGCTAAGCGGGCTGGGGTTGTTTCACTCTACCGCCTACGCGGACACCCCTGCAAAGGTCGAAAACAGAAAAAAAGCGATCGAGTTTGTGAATGCAAAGGGGGCCGCCCCTTTTTTACAAGTGGCCATACCGGGTCTGTTTGCCAATTCGACAGTGCAAAAACGACCCGAACTCATCGAAAAACAAATAAAGGGATCGCACAACTTTTCGGCCTCCTCTATCGTTAGTTATTACAGCGCCATGATGATCCGGCCCGATCGATGCGCCGTGTTGAAGAGTTTCGATAAACCTATTTTGTTTGTTCTGGGAAATTTTGATTCCCTGGTGCTACCCGAAGATTTGTTAGCGCAAGCAAGGCTTGCAAAAAAAGGGTACATTCATCGGCTGGAATGTTCCGGCCACATGGGAATGCTGGAAGAACCCGAAAAGACCAATCAAATCCTGACCTCGTACCTGGCCAGGGTTTTTGGATGAGGTAAGAGATGAAAAAATATTTATTTGCCCTGCTACTGACCCTCTCGTTGTGCGGCCCCTTGTTCGCGGCTCACATTAAAGGAGGATTCTTTACCTATCAATACCTGGGGCCCGGCGCCGGCACCAACCTTCGCTATCGTGTAACGCTGACCGTATACATGATCTGTAACCCCAGTAGTTTACAGCTTTCGAATCCTATCAATTTTACTTTTTTCAACGGCGCCTCCAATCAGCAGGTCTCTAACGTAAGCGTTCCCATCACTAATCAATATACACTCAGTAAAGTATATGATGAACCCTGCATTACCGGCAATGAGGTGGGATGCTACTACCTGATCGTGGTGTATGATCTCCCCTCTGTTGAACTACCGGCTATTCCAGAGGGCTATATCGTTTCTTACCAGCGCTGCTGCCGCATTGCGGGCATTAACAACATAACCAATAGCGGCTCAGTAGGTAACACTTTTACCATCCGTATTCCCGGAAGCGGTGCCGGTCAAAACGCGCAGATCAATAGTAGCCCGCAGTTTCTGATCAACGATACGGCAGTGGTTTGTCGAAGTAGTTATTTTCAAACTTCTTTTGCCGCCACCGACCCCGATAGCGATTCGCTAAGCTATCAGTTTTGCGGCGCCTATCAAGGGGGCGACACGCAAGCACCCAGTCCGAATCCCGCAGGCAATCCTCCCTATGCCGAAGTACCTTATGCCGCACCTTACAACGGAGCTCAGCCATTGGGCAATGGCGTTACCATCAATCCTGTTACAGGAATGATCAGCGGTATTGCTCCCGATCTGATCGGACAATACGTGATCTGTGTTTGCGTTAACGAATACCGAAATGGTGTGCTGATCGCCACCACGCGAAAAGAACTGCATCTTTCTGTCAATGACTGCAATCCACTTCGGGCCCAACTTGACCCACGACCAGCTTTTTGCGAAAGCCTCGACGTTAGTTTCAGCAATGATGCAGCCGGTAATCCTCCCAACGCGGACTATTTGTGGAATTTCGGCGATCCTGCCAGCGGGGCCAATAACACCTCTACCCAAGCCATCACCAACCATACCTTCAGCGCACCCGGCGATTATACTGTTAA
>DNMB01000212.1 GCA_003489485.1 Chitinophagaceae bacterium
CGACGATAATCGTTTGCGACCACAAATGCTTCGGCCGCATTATGAGGAGAGGCCACTACTTGCGGGATCCAGCAGCCTGCGGGTAGCCCCGGGATCTTGCCCTGAAAATTCGTCCAGGTGGCGCCGCCATCGCGGGTCAGTTGCACATTGCCATCATCGGTGCCGATCCACAGCGTTCCTTTTTCTTTTTTTGAAGGAGCGATACTCAGAATGGTGCAGTGCGTTTCTGCTCCTGTAATGTCTAGTGTTAATCCGCCCGTGTTTTGAAACGCTGCGATCTTGACACTGTCGTTGGTAGTCAGATCGGGCGAGATGGTTTGCCAACTGCTTCCCTTGTCGGTGCTCTTGTGCACGAACTGACTGCCGTAATAAATCGTTTTTGGATCAAAGGGATCTTGCGCCATAGGCGAATTCCAATTAAATCGTTGCAATAGTGTAGGATCGAGACTTGGTGGTTTGATGTACCAAGATTCGCCGGTCTTCCAATTTCTTTTGCCCAGTGCACCTCCCTGACTTTCGCTGTAAACCCAACTGGCATCCTCTGCATCGGGCATCACGTCGAATCCATCGCCTCCGCCCACATTGGCCCAGTAATAATTACGAATGCCGCCATTGGTCCAGGTGTAAGCCGGTCCATGCCAGCTGCCGTTGTCTTGCATGCCGCCCATTACATTGTAGGGCATCTCGTTGTCTACGTTAACATGATAGAATTGTCCAACAGGGATCTTTTCGTCGAAGATCCAAGTCTTGCCTCTATCGCGAGAAATACCGATTCCTCCATCGTTACCCTCAATGATCAGGTTGGGATCTTCGGGGTGAATCCACCAGGCATGGTGATCGGGGTGAATACCGGAGTAGGGAATCAATGTGCTAAATGACTTACCACCGTCTTCGCTATAAGTAATGGTGGAGTGCACATCGTAAATGCGGTTCTCGTTTTTAGGATCTACATAAATTTCTTGGTAATAAAATGGCCGGTCGGTAACCTGTGAAGGATCGCTATTGATAAGTTTCCAGCTAAATCCACCATCATCACTTTTATAGAGACCGTTTTTGGTGGCCTCGATCTTGGCATATACTCTGGTGGGCATGCTTCTCGCAAAGGCAATACCGATACGACCAAGTGGAGAGGCTGGGATACCATCGTCCTTGCCTAATTTTTTCCAATTCTTTCCGCCGTCGCTGGTAATATAAAGGCCACTGCCGGCACCACCGCTCTTAAGCTCCCAAGGTTTTCTGCGAAACTGCCACATGGCAGCAATGATCTTATTGGGGTTCGAGGGATCCATGACCAGATCGGCACAACCGGTCGTATCATTTACATACAAGATCTTTTTCCAGGTCTCTCCGCCATCGGTAGTTTTAAAAACACCGCGATCGGAATGCTCGGCATAAGGATTACCAATGGCACCTACATAGACCGTGTTCGGGTCGGTGGGATCTATGATTACGCGGTGAATGCAAACTGTATTGTCGAGTCCCATTTTTTTCCAGCTGCGACCTCCGTCGAGCGTACGGTACAGCCCCGCACCCAGATTGAGTGAGTTGCGCGGATTACCTTCTCCGGTTCCTACCCATACTACTTGTGGATTGCTTTGCTGGATGGCGATCGCACCAATATTTTGCAAGGGTTGGTCATCAAAGACCGGTGTCCACGAGTGACCAGCGTTCTGGGTTTTCCAAACACCCCCGGAGGCAGCACCAATGTAGATGATGTTGGGATTGGCTACCACTGCATCGACCGCTGTAATTCTTCCGCTCATACCGGCCGGACCGATGTTGCGGGGTTTCCAGTTCTTGAATTCGTTGGTGTTGAGCGCTTGGGCCCAAGAAGTGCTTGTCAGCAAAACAGACAGGCAAAAGGAAAGAAGGTAGTATTTCAAGTTGAAAGGATTTAGACGACGAACTTACAAAACAGGGGGCAAATTGGCTAACAATATCAATGGTCTTTTGTTATGATTTAAAAAACAGGGAATCATGTACTTAGACCAGCTACGTTCAAATATCGATCCGCTTCGTCAGCAGATCATTCAACATCCCTTGTACGGATCTATTCATAGCGTCGATGCCTTGCGCATTTATATGGAGCATCACGTGTATGCTGTTTGGGATTTTATGTCGCTTCTAAAATCGCTGCAGCGCAAGCTCACCTGTGTCTCACTTCCGTGGCTACCCGTAGGATCGGCCAACACACGATTTCTGATCAACGAGATCGTAGCGGGCGAAGAATCCGATGTCGACGAAGCAGGCAACCGGACCAGCCATTTTGAATTATACCTCCAAGCCATGGAAAAGGCCGGTGCCGATACCCGTTCGATCCGTTCTTTTGTAACGGCACTGCAACAAGGGAAATCAGTTGCCGAAGCACTTCAGGTGGCCGATGCTCCAGCTGCGGCAAAGCAATTTGTACTGAATACGTTTGAGTTGATCGACCAAGACCAGTCGCATGTACTCTCTGCCGTCTTTACGTTCGGAAGAGAAGACCTGATCCCTGAAATGTTCCTGAGCCTGATCAATAAATTAGAGACCTCTCTCGATGCCGATGTATCGGTATTCAAATACTACATTGAAAGACATATTGAGGTAGATGGCGGCCATCACTCTCAACTGGCCCTCGAGATGACCAGCGAGCTTTGCGGCCTCGACAGTGAGAAGTGGATGCAAGCCGGTGCTGCGGTTGAGCAGGCGCTTCGCTCTCGTGTGTTACTGTGGAGCGGTGCCATGCAAGAAATTGAACTTGCGCAAGCAGCTGTTGCCAACTGATAGAACTAATCGGTTACCCTTCCGCCTGCATTGATCCAGGCAGTGATCTTTTGTCTTTCGGTAAGAGGCAACAGGCCACTTTGCGGCATGGGCCCTCCGGTGCCATCGACCGCTCTAA